>CATYEP010000076.1 GCA_958405585.1 uncultured Eubacteriales bacterium | reverse complement strand
GTGCGAAGGTTTTGGAGTATGGTTCGGATCATTTCACGGCAGCGGATATTGCGGAAAGAGAATTGATTTCGTCAAAACTGTATAAAGTGTTGCAAACGGCAATGGCGATCTGTCGGTGCGGGATCATGGAAAACTGTGAAGAAGAATAGAGAGAGGACAGACGGATGAAGCAAATTGCCTTAAATATACAAAACGGAAAAGAAGAAGTTGAGATAACTTTTCCATGTACGGAAAAAGATCTGAACAAAGCGCTGGAAGTGGTCGGGATCAAGGAAAGATTGGCGCCGAAGGGGTTTATAACGGAAGTTCTCACGCCGAAAGGTCTTTCAATGTTGGAATACCAGGAAGTTAATTTGGATGAGATCAACTACCTTGCTAATTTAATGGATACCAATGATGCAACTGGTATCAAAACATTCCTTGCGGCGGCAGCGGTGAATTCGTATAGAACACCGAAAGATTTGATCAATTTGCATTTTAATCTGGATCGATATATGTTGATCGAGGATAAGACTGATTTCAAGACAATCGGGCGGAGATATATGCTTACAATGCACCCGGAGCAAAAAACAGAAAAAGGAGAACCGGACTATGAAGGAATCGGGAAAGAAGTCATGTCGTCAAAACATCGGAAAAAAACTCAATACGGTTTATTGATCACAAACGAAGATTGCAATCCGCAGGAAGTTTATGACGGACAGGTGTTTCCTTTTTTCAGCTTTACGAATAAAGAATTATTGATTGTCGAAGCAGAGTATGGAGGGAAAAAAGAATATCTCTATTTGCCTGCGCCAAAGATCTCGATCCAAAAAGCATTGGGAAGGCTCGGGACAGAAAACCCGGAAGAGTGTAAATTTGAAATGATCGAGTTTTACGAAGACAGTGAAAAGTGGGAGAATCTGTTTGAACGTCTTCTGCAAGAGCAAAATATATATGACGTCAATGCCGTTGTTGAAAAAATCGATGATGGGGAGTGGGGATTTACAAAGTTATCCGCTCTTATGAAATATGTCGAAGACAATTCATTGGAAACTCTTATAAAACTTGCAAAAAACTACGATGATTTCGAGTTTCTCGAAGGTGCGCAAGATCTGGATGAGGTCGGAAGGTATGCGTTGTTTATGTCTTTTGGCTGTGACGTTGCGGACGAATTGGAAGACTATATCGATTTTGAGGGAATAGGGAAGCACATGCAAGATAGATACGGCGGAAAGTTTATCGACGTAGGTTTTGTATATAAAGTAGGCAATAAGACACTCGAGGAGATGCTCGGCGATCGTGTAATGGAACAGAAAATGTAGCGAATAAGGAGAAAAATGGTCAATAAAATAATACTGAATCTGCGGAACGCGGGCAAGGACACGGATATTGAATTTCCTTGTACGGAGAAAGAGATGTCGGAGGCTTTGGAAAAGATCGAGATCCCCGATCTGAATGCTCCGAAAGTATACGTTTCGGAAGTCGTGGAACCGACCGGGCTTTCGATGCTGGAAAGCAAGGCATTGAATCTGGACGAAGTAAATTATCTTGCAAAACTTTTAGACAGTCTTATGCAGGATGAGCGAGATAAGATATATGCCGTGGCAAACTACGAAGGGTATGACACGCCGAAGAAACTCATCAATGTATATTTCAATCCGGACAGTTATACGCTTGTTCAGGATCTGAAAAGTCTCGAACAGGTGGGGCGGAAACATTGTATGACCATAAAAGGCGGTATGACAACGGATGAGGCTCAAAAAACAGATTTTGCAAAGATCGGGAGGGATTTGCTCTTTTCAAAGAAAGGGGTGTTCACTGATTACGGACTTCTGTTCCGAAACGAGGGAATTGAATTCAGAGAAATATATGACGGGCAAGTGTTTCCGCAATACAGTTATTACGGAGACGAACTGTTCACGGTGGAGATAGAACAAGGCGGAAAGAGGGAATACCTGTATCTTGCGGAAGAGACAAGGTCGATCGACAAGGCACTGGCAAGGCTCGGGGCGAAAGATTTTTCTGACTGCAGGTATCAGATCTGTGACTTTAATATAGAAAGCAAAACCTGGCTTGAACGATTTAGAGGGATGCTGGAACAAGAAAGCATTTATGAAGTCAATGAAGCGGTCAAAGCTGTAAATATTGCCGGTATGGATTTAGAAAAATTGGACGCGCTCGTTCGGTATGCGGAAGATGATTCGGCGGCTGCCGTTAAAAGGCTTGCAGAGCATATCGATGATTTTAAGTATATCTATTATGCGGAAGATTATGAAGACGTCGGGAAATACGCAGCGGAGAATATTCGGGGCGCAGATCTTCCTGTCGAGTTGACGGATTATATTGACTATGAAGCATACGGAGAGCATATCGTTCGTGAATGCGGCGGAAAATTTTTGAAAGGAGGGGGATTCGTATATATCAGCGGTGATATTTCTTTGGATGAAATATTGAGTCAGCGAACAGGGATAGGGGAAATCAAATAGTCTGTGAGTATGGCATTTCGCTTTTTGTTATAAATAAAAAAACGCCCTTTAAAAGAGCGAATTTTTATACGAGTTATTCTATATTGATATTATCAAAGTTAAAAACAGGATTGTTGAAGAAGTCAGAAAGCGACATCCCTAAAGCCTTTACGATCAAGGCAATGCTTTTGAAATTAGAGGCTTTGACTCTGTTGTTCAAAATTGCGTTCATTGTGCTATGATATAAGCCTGTTTCTTGTTCTAATTTATATTGGGACATGTTCTTTTCTTTCAGTAATTCACGTACCCGAATTGCGACCGCTTGATTTATTGTCATATATTTACCTCTCTATTGGTGAATTTATACTACGTATATTTTATCAAACGTATAATTAAAAATACGTAGTATAAATTAGTCAAACACTTGATTGTGTAGAAAATTTATGCTACAATAGGTAGTATGAATTGGTCAATTTATTTTATGTAATAAAAAATAAGTCGGAGGGAAAAATGGAATTGGCAACAATGATCGCGGAAAGGTGTAAAAAGATAATGGAAGAAAAGGGTATAACTAAAATTGAACTGATTAAAACCAGTAAACTTTCAAGCTCAACGATAGATAACGTATTGCAAGGCAAATCTGACGATGTGTCCTTAAATACATTGCATCAAATCACGAAAGCACTGAATGTTAGTTTAAGAGAATTCTTTCAAGCTGATTAAGTTGTAAATGAAAAAAAGCGTATGGGTTATATTAAACTCATACGCTTTTTTATTCTCTAAATCTTTTTATGGAGTGCATATAAAATTAAGTTGCGACTTGATATTTATATATTGTTTTTTTCTTTTCAGTAGATATTCCACGGCGCGGGCAGTTCCGCTATGAGATTTTGCAGGGGAATAGTTTTCGTTATAATAGATCACGGCAAGGTCACATAAATCGATCATGACTTGATTTCGTTTGATATAGGCAGCTCTTCCTGCGTTGCTCACCTCTTTCGGGAAGAATGTGGATTCAAATCGTTCCAGCAGATAAGAGGTGTAGTCGTCGTTAATAAATTCGTATTCAGCGCGAACGTATATCCTTTGCAATCGAGGAATGCTTCGCTTGAAATCGGACACGATCTCATAGCATAACGAATCAAACTCGCTTCTGCTGCCGAATAAAAAAGTGTCGGCGCCTTGATCAATAAGTTTTGCGATGACAGCAGTGGTCATGCTACGGATTTTTTCGTGGTTTTCAATTTTTCGGTGTCCTAAAAATGCTATTTTCATAAATTTTCCCTCCTTATATATTGGTATGCCAATATGCTTGATTATAGCGTATAAAATATATATTGGTCAACCAAATTATCGGTATGCCAATATATAACCGCCATAGGTATTCGTTACAATATATTGGTATAACAATATAAAGGAGGAAGCCATGAGACTGGTAGATGCTGTTTATAACAGGATGATTGAAATAATCGATAAACAAAATACAACTGTGTATGCGGTTGCGAAAAACGGATGTATTCCGTGTTCGACGATTGCGACTATGACGCGTAGTAAGACGGTTACGCTTGCGACGATTTACGGGATTTGTTTGGGACTGAAGATATCATTGAAAGAGTTTTTTGATTCACCATTGTTTGAAGAAATAAATATTACGGATTAAAAGAAAAAAACGGGCGAGATAATCGCTCGTTTTTTATGTAAATTTTATATAGGAGGACGATCAATGAACGAATGGGAAAGATTGCACAGACAGGCGGAGTGTTACAAGCAAAAGTATCCGCCGGGAACGAGGATCGAACTTTTGAGTATGGGAAGCGATCCGAGACCGATCGAAAGCGGCACGCGCGGCAGCGTCGCCTTTGTAGACGATATCGGAACACTGCATTGTGATTTCGATAATGGCAGGCGCCTGGGGGTGATTCCCGGGGAAGATTCTTTTCGGACACTTACGGAAGAAGAAGTCCTTGCAGAGTCAGCTCAATTAGAAAATGAGCCGATTCAAAGGATGTAAAAAAGGGAGGTGAGGAGATAGAAATAGAATAACCAGTTAAAGGAGTCGGATAGAAATGTCTATCCGATTTTTTGATATGTTCGCGGGGATCGGCGGTTTTCGGAGCGGGTTGGCGGCCGTAGAAGGCTTTGAATGCGTGGGACACTGTGAGATCGACAAATACGCGAATCAGGCGTATAACGCCATATATGAACCAAAGGGGGAGGTGTATTTTCATGATGCAAGAACAATCAACCTGGACGAGATGCCGGATATCGACCTTATTTGCGGAGGATTCCCTTGTCAGAGCTTTTCGATCGCTGGCAGGCGCGGCGGATTTACCGATGCCAGAGGGACCTTGTTTTTTGAGATCGCTCGGCTCGCTGCCGCTAAAAGACCAAAGTATCTTTTACTTGAGAACGTACCCGGACTCCTATCGCATGACAGCGGCAGGACATTTGCGGCGATCCTCGGCGCGCTTTCTGAATTGGGGTACGATGTCGCATGGCAGGTGCTTAACAGCAAGGATTTCGGAGTTCCCCAATCCCGAAAGAGAGTGTATATTGTCGGATATCTTGGAGAAAGATGCGCCGGCGAAGTATTTTCTTTCACAGAAGCAAATGGAAAAACTCCTATGCAGATATACTCTGGACGGGAAGGAAATAGGATCTATTCCCCGAGGGGACTCTCGATAACACTCGCAAGCGAAGTCGGTGGATTCGGCGGTAAGACAGGGCTCTATGACGTAGCGTTGCCGATCAAGGTAAAAACGAAGGCGGGGTATCAGTTGGCGTACCCCGGGGACAGCATCGATCTTGCGTATCCGAACCAAAACTCGAGAAGAGGGCGCGTCGGGGATAAAGTCGCCCATACTTTGACGACGAGCAGTTCGCAAGGGTATTACTTTATCGATATGAACGAGGGAGCAAAGCTTACGGACACGGCGCGGTGTATCACTGCGCGCCAAGATGCAGGGATCAGCAACCGCAAAGGCGAACATTCGGCGGTATTTATCGAGGAAGCACCTCGTGCAATTTTGACGCCGGATAAAGATAAGGTACGGCAAAACGGCAGGCGGTTCAAAGAACCTGAAGAGCCGATGTTCACGCTCACCGTTTGCGACAGGCACGGGATCATCCGTTACGGCAAGGTGCGTCGTTTGATGCCGATCGAGTGCTGGCGGTTGCAGGGATTTACGGACGAACAGTTTCATAAAGCCGAAGCGACGGGATTAAAGGACGGACAATTATACAAAATGGCGGGAAACGCCGTCAGCGTTCCCGTTGTCACGGCAATCGGAAAAATGATCAGGGAGATAGATGAAAGACAAAAGGAGGAATGGAATGCCAAATCATGTGACAAATCGAATCACATTTGAGGGACAGGAGGAAAGGATCCTTGCAATGCTTGAAGCTGTCAAGAGCGACAAGTACGGGAGGGGCAGTATTGACTTTAACAAACTTATCCCTCGTCCGTCCGAATTGGACATAGAGGCAGGGAGCAGTACGGATGCGGGACTGAAAGCCTATAAGGGTTTTGTCGAAGTATATAAGCTGAAAGGGAAAGTAACAAAAAAGGAACTTCTTACGATTCCCGAAGAAAAGGAAAAGATATTTCTCGATATGCGAAAGGATATTCGGCAAAAAGATTGGGAAATCGGAAGGGTTGCGTATCGGAATCTTTTGAAATACGGTGCCCCGACCTGGTATGAATGGAGCATCAAAAACTGGGGTACAAAGTGGAATGCATACGGATATCAGGACGGTGAAGACTATTCAAAAGCGAAAGAATTACGGTTTGATACTGCATGGGCAGCGCCGTATCCCATACTCAAAAAGCTCTCGCAAATGTATCCCGACATCGCTATCACACATGAGTGGGCGGATGAATGCATCGGAGAGAACTGCGGCAGAATGAAATATCTTTCGGGAGAGATTACAGAATCTTTCTTGCCGCGCTCCGGCAAGGAGGCAAAAGAGTTTGCGGCGGAAGTGAAGGGTATCGATCTTTTACAAGATTGCGGTTTGGTACTCAATCGAGACGGAACGGATTATATTTATCCGTCGCAAAAGGAAGAACAAGGAATGGGAGGAATAGCGCAATGAGTGTAACGACGATCAGGGAAGAAGAACTTCGATGCATGAAAGGGGAAGAAGGTCTTGTGCTGCAAGGTTGCGGCGGGGATCTGGACGAATGGGTGACAGGGATCAACGATATGCTTACGGAAGAAGGAATCTTGCTGGAAGGGACGAGGATCAACGACTGCAAAAGTTTTACGCACGGAAGCGTGACGTGCCTGCTGTTTCCGTTTAAGGATGTCAAATTGGATATCGGAAAGCTTGCGATGTGGAGACTGAAAACACATGATCAGTTTGGCGGAACTTGGCTTTCGGATTACGTTCCTAATCGGTTGGGCGGTTTTCTGGAAGAGACGCCCATACACAAAGAGATGCCGGACTGTCCGCTGATCGGCGCTGACGGCAACATTTTCAATCTTGTGGGGATCGCTTCGCGGACGCTGAAAAGAAACGGGCTCGGAGATGATGCGAAAGAGATGACAAGCCGCGTGTTTTCAAGCGGAAGTTACGAAGAAGCGCTCGGCATCATCGGAGAATATGTAAACATCACAGGCGTAGGAGAAGAGGAGAATATGGACGGCGTAATGATGCCGAAAATGTAACAAAAAAGCGGTATCGTCCCGAAATGAAAGGAACGGTATCGCTTTTTTTATACAAAAAGCGAGGTGATCAACATCAAAACACCTGTATCGAGGGTGGGGAACAAGACCTCCATCCTGCATATCCTTTATGCCGTGTTCCCGCAAAAATACGGCAGATTCATCGACGTATTCGGCGGCTCGGGAAGTGTCCTTTTAGGCAATCCAGAGCAGAAACCGTTTGAGGTATATAACGACTTTGACAGAAACCTTGTCAATCTTTTCCGTTGCATGAAAGAAAGGACAATGGCGACCATTCGTGAGCTTGGGTTTTGCAATCTTAATTCGCGGGAGGACTTCAATGCGGTCAAATACTTCTTTGAAAAAGAGGAGTTTACGGACGAATATCTGGGCGAGGAACTTCTCTTAACGCAGCTTTTGTTCCCACCTCTTGCGGCGGAAGAACTCAAAGAACTCCGCACGCGCATCACGCAGGATTATGACGTCCGTCGCGCGGCGATGTTTCTCAAACTTCTGCGCTACAGTTATTCGAGCGGCGGGAAGTCGTATGCATCGCAGCCGTTCGATATCCGAAAGCTGTTTTCGCTCATCAAAGAACTGGAAAAGCGGATGTCAAACGTAGTGGTGGAAAACCAGGATTTTGAAATGCTTATCAAGCATTATGATCGGCCGGACAGTTTTTTCTACGCGGACCCGCCGTACTATTCTTCGGAAGATATGTACGATGTGGAGTTCGGCTGGACGGACCATCTGCGGCTTCGGGACACATTGAAAAACATCAAGGGCAAGTTCCTGCTTTCGTACAACGATTGTCCGCAGATCCGTGGTCTTTACGACGGTTTTTCTGTGTTCGACTTTTCCCGGATGCACTCTATGGCGCAGCGGTACAGCGCGGGAAAAGAATTCAAGGAACTGCTCATAGGCAACTATGATTTGTATGAGCGGGAGCGGAACAGACCGCGCCAGATGTCCATGTTCCGCGATAACTTTAACTACGAAAAAATATTAAGGGAGTGTGTGGTATCATGCAAGATCAGAAAGTGACACAGCAGTATGCTTTTCTCTCTGTGCCGGTAGAGGCATTGGAAGATGCGGGGATCTCGGGCGGAAGCCTTTTGGAGATCACGGCGGAAGAAAACAAACTCATCATCCGTGCGGTGACAGATACGGAAGACTTTGTCTGCGACGGGGACTGTGAAAACTGCCCCGTAAACAGTACGGATTGCGACGGCGATTGCGAAAATTGTCCGTGCGAAGATCATTGCGAGAGGTGAATATGAAAAAGATCTATCGGATACTGGGCAAGCGCGGCAGGATCACGGTACCGTTTGAGATCCGCCAAAGTGTGGGATTCAGGCAAAACGATATCCTTTCCTTTTCGGAGTCGGAG
>CATYEP010000075.1 GCA_958405585.1 uncultured Eubacteriales bacterium | reverse complement strand
AAAAAGCGGACAAGGTTTGATTTGCACGCCCGCTTGTCCATTCGCGATGTTTACGGAAAAAAATATTTGTGCGGTATCACAGTACAATAATTTTCCGACGCAAATACAAATTCCTGTAAACGATAGTTGCGGTACACTTTGGTTGCTTTTCGGCGGAATAACCAATCAGATGCAGACACTTGTCCCCGCCGCAACCTTGACCGTCCGATACAGTGACGGTACCTCGATTGAAAAAGATATAATACCTCCCGTCAACTTTTTAAATGTTTGCGATATGCGGGAGGGCGACCGATATGATAATATCAATCAACGTTTTCCGTTGCGTCACCGCGAAGGGGAGGCCTTTTGGATAGGAAAGAATGCTCGTGTAAATGTTTTGCCGATAGAATGTGATCCCGAAAAAATGATCGTTTCTGTAGATTTTCGAGCTCGCGCAAACGAAACCGTAGTAGGCATTATAGGCATAACATTGCAAAAGCAGTAAGAAGTTCCTTGCTTTTCAGAAAAATAAAAGAAAATATATAACAGGATCATACACCGCCGCCCCAAAAAGTTGATAACTTTTTGGGGCGGCGTTGTATCTTGGAAAAAAATTATTTTTAATTTTTCGCTATTCGTGTGCTTAGTCGTAAAATTTTCGCGTCAGAAGCGTTTTAGGCTTTTCTTCTTGGAAAATGGTTTGTTGTAAGACAATATATCCACATATGAAATGCAATCTAACTGGCGTTTAAGTTATGGACAAAAATAAACTTCTGTATTACGCTCGAAGAGACAGACAATCGCAACAAAAGTAAAACAGAAGATCTTAATGAAAAACATGGATAGTTTAGTATATATAGTAGAGGTGACAATACCATATCGTGTTTGTACCGAAATATCGAAGGTAAATCATACACGGGAGGAATAAAGAGACGATAAGGAAAATATTTGGGCGAAAATGCGAGAGGTGCGATGGTGTGGAAATCATAGAAGCAAATGCGTGTGAAGTTCGCATCCATATGCTGGTGACGGTACCGGCGAAAATGAACGTAAGTAAATTCATGGGGATACCCAAAGGAAAAAGTATCCTGATGATAGTTGACCAATTCGCGAATTAAAATACAAATACGGAAATCGGCATTTTTGATGTCGCGGATATCCTGTTGATGCTGTGATATTTTTTATGGATACACTTCATTTATTTATAGCCTGTGTGCATTTTAATTTTCTTTAAGTGGATTTGAATAAGGTCATTTTATGAAATGATTTTTTAAAAGAATCTTGCTTGACATTTTAGAGGACAATTATTATAATTTCTCTATAACAATTGGAGATTAAAAGAATGGCTGCAACAATAAAGACTATAGCGAAAGAAACGGGACTTTCACTTACTACTGTTTCAAAATATCTCAATGGCGGAAACGTGCTTGATGAAAACAGAGTCGCAATTGAAGCGGCGATTAAAAAGTGCGGCTATCACATAAACTATATAGCTAAGAATTTAAAGACAGGGCATACGAATACCGTTGGAGTGGTATTACCCTCGTTTCAAGACGTATTTCATACAGGGTTATTCCATTATGTGGAATGTTTTCTGCGTGAAAAGGGATATTCGGTGCAGATTGTCGGATCCGGCGGCACGTTGGAAGATGAAAAACGTTCTATTATGACACTTTTGAACAGGCAGGTGGATGCAATTTTTCTGCTTCCTATTCATGGCGCAGCGGAAAATGCACGTTATGTGGTGGAGAACGGAACCCCTCTTATTGTCGGCGATCAGTTTTTGGAAGGCGTGGATGCTGATTTTGTTTTATTTGATAACTTCAATGCAAGTTTATCCGCTATTGACACTTTGATTGCGGCAGGGCATACAAAAATTGCGTTTATCGGAGTAGACAGAAAATATTACACGGCAAATCAGCGTTACTTGGGCTACCGTGAGGCGATGCGCCGTAACGGAATTGAGCCGCATGAAGAGTATGAACAACTATGCCCGGATTTTAATATTGCCCTTGCAAAAGAAGCAACTTGTAAGGTGCTCGATCTTCCGGATCCTCCCACGGCATTGTTTGCTACGAACTTTTATATGACGGTCGGTATGATTTCTGTATTGAACGAGAGGGGAATGAAATTGGGAGAAGATATTTCTGCCATCGGGTATGACAGCCTCTTTGTTTCTGATCTGGTTTATCCGAAATTGACTTTGGTGGATCAGCCTTTGGAAGAAGCCGGCAGACGTATTGCCGATGCGATTTTTGCAAGTATCGCTCGCAAAAATCAGTTTGCCGAGCATCATGCCATTCTCATCCCCGCAAAAATCATAGAAGGAAATTCAATAAAAAATTTAAAAAATTTTTGATTTTCCTATTGACAACTGAAAAATCTATGTTACAATATAGGCAGAGCGTAACGTTACGCTCTGCTTCTTTTCATCCACGGTAAAGTTTTATCGTGAGTTTATTTTTGCGTAAGAGCGTAACGTTACGCTCTGATAGGAGGGATGCATGAAGAAGATAATTGCGATATTGATGGCAGTTTTTCTGTTGGGTATGGCAGGGTGTGCAAGTCAACCGGGGAAGACGCCGGGAACAGACGGTGGTGAAGAAAAGCCGCCTGTAGAAACGGAGGTCGAAGAAATGGAACGTGATTATGTTTACATGTGGAATCAAAGCGGAGTTGGCGGTGCTGATAAAGTTATGAAGGTGCAGACTGAAAAGTATGCTCTGACAAGTGATGCCAAAGACGGGGCGATCACGGCGGTAGGAGCATATCAGTCGTCTGAAGAAGGAAAATATACTCGTGCAGATTTTTCCGCGTTGATTCCTGTTGTATCAATGGACTGTAAGGTTTCGTATGAAGATACGGAGATGAAATTTAACAGACATCAGGGTTATCAGCGAGTGATTGAAAGTGGAAGGTATTTGCAGAGGGCCGATTACAATGCGCTTTTGAATAGTGCAGATACGCGATGGACGGGAAGAATGGAAATTGCGGCGTCCTTGGATTATTTTGCGATCAACTATGAAGTACATAACGGATCGGAAAACACGCAGACTTTGGGACTCGAATTTTCCATGGAATTTGGGGAAGATCTTACAAGTGAAGCTGTTGCAGACGGGAGGGGACTTACGCTCCGCAGTGCATCGGGGCAGGGGCTTACTGTTTTGCGTGCTGCAGATGACGATCAGACAAAGATTACTTTTTCAAATAACGTGCTGACAGTTGAAAATAGTAACGTATATGCGGTAAGCGGTACGTTTACGGGATTTGGGGTGCTTGTGATTCCTTCAGCGGATGCAAAAGTAACTGATGCGGACGTAGTGGAGAATGTAGAATCCTGTATAGTATCGGCGCAGGATATAGATACGGGCGCAGACGTTCCGGTGACGTATGATACACGGCGCGGCATTTATGTTCTGGATATTTCCCAAGTCAATGCGAATGTTTCGCAGAGCACAAAGGCCGGAAGGAATACATATGACAGGGTAAAGTTCAGCATACAGAATGAGGGGGCAGAGGCAGCAAAGGTCCCGCTTTCCTTTCAGAAAACCGGGCGTGTGAGTGTAACGGGGATTTCTCCCATGATCCGAGATGCGGAGACGTTGGAGCCGACGGGAATACAGGTTCAGATCAGTAAGAATTGGCATACCAATGCCAGCACAAGCGTACCGCAAACGGATCCGAGTCGGTATTTGGAAGGACAGTGGTATCACGGTAATACGAGTATTGCTGTGGAGGCGGAGAAAACAGCGGAATATGAATATACCTGTGCCTATGGTGAATGGGGCGGCGTATATGCAGCTTCGCACGCACAATTATGTCTGATCGGATGGGGAGGCGCAAACAATCTCTTGTGGGAAGAGTCTGCAATGGGAAGTTGGGGCGAAAGCGTGACGTATGACCCGGATATGGGATTGGGTAGATCAATGATCGACGATGTGCGTCCGTTTTTGGTAACGAGCACGCAGGGTGGCAATCAGCAATATAATTGGACGGGGAATGTAGGGGGAGCAAATTTCCTGGATTATTACCCGACGGCAAAACAGAGCAAACTTGTGGATCTGATCTCCGTGTATAGGGCGCAGGCTCCGAACATGACGGATGTGACGTACAGCGGTGTAACGGCGGACGGTGCGATCGCTGCGGAGATCACGATCAATATGGGAAGAACGGATGATGTGGTGCGTACCTACTACACGATACGCTACACATTCCTGAAAGATATTGAACCGGAGAGGTTATCATTTTTCAAACTCTGTGCGGACGGGTATGCGGATAATTTCTTTACAAAATATGCGATCGGCGATGCTTCGGGTATTTTGGAAAAGGATGTACCGTCGTCATCGGTGACGGTAGGGTATAACGGAGAGGCTGTACAGGCGAAAAACGAGCAATTCTGGTTTGCGCTGTATGCTTCTTCGAACCGCGGAGAGGAAAACGGCGACGTATCGTACATTGTGCGCAATTATAATGCCGATTTAAACGGGACATCTTATGATAAACCTTCTTATCGTATATTCGGAACACAGAATGGTGCATTGCAGCCGAGCTGTGAGCTGACGCTTCCGGCTGATATAAAAAAGGTTGAGGCAGGAAGTTCGGTGGGGATGACGATTGAATATCTCGTATTGCCGGGGGATGCTCAATCTTATTACGGAACGAGTGATTATCTGCTTGAAAACAATTTATTCGGTATGGCAGATGCCACATTTGATCAGGTAGACGGCGGAAAGGTGATCGCAGAAGTAAGTACGGGGACATTGAAAGGAAATTATCCTGTAACCATTGCGGCGGCAGAAGGAGAAGTTGTCGCGCAGTTTACCTTGACCGGCGGGCTTGGGTATGTTCCGGTCAAGATTTGCGGGGTAGACGGTTATAGCGGATACATGTTGCAAAGGATGGAAGGCGGTGAATGGAAAAATGTAGTTCAAACCGGTTCTGCTAAGAATACGAACGATTATTGGCAGGTAGTGCGTGATGCGGCAACGGGTAAATATGATTTCGTTTACAATGTGAAAAATACGGAAGGGCTGAATTATTACACGCGCAATGAGTATCGGCTCATCAAAATTTAGGGGTAAATATGGAAAGAAAAAAGGGGTTGTTATCCAGATATTCGGCTTATGACAGAAAGAGGAGTACACATCTGTTGCTGATGTGTGTGCCGACAATTTTAAAAACATTGATTTTTGCCTATTTGCCGATGATTTGGCTCGTTATGGCTTTTCAGGACTATGTGCCGCGCAGGGGGCTTTTGTACAGTCCTTGGGTAGGGTGGCAGAATTTTGAATATCTGATAAAGTCATCCACTGCATCGAGGCTTGTGGGCAACGCCATTCTGCTCAATGTACTGTTTATAATTTTCGGGACAGTCGTTTCTCTTATACTGGGATTATTTCTTTTCGAAGTTATCAGCAGAAAGTTTGTGAAAATTGCGCAGATCATTATGATATTTCCCTATTTTGCTTCGTGGCCGCTGGTGGACGTACTGCTTTCTTCTTTGATCGGATCGGAAAACGGAATGCTGACGAAATGGTTGCAGCAGACATTCGGCATGACGGTGGATTTTTATGCAATGCCTGAAATCTGGCGGGGGATGCTGACATTTGTCAATGTCTGGAAAGTTGCAGGGCTTTCTGCGGTGGTCTATTATGCAATACTCATCGGTGTTGATAAAGAAATTTACGATGCGGCGAGCATTGACGGGGCGGGAAGATTCCGAACCATGTGGAATATATCCCTGCCGTTTTTGAGACAGATGATCGTGCTCAATATCATAATGTCATCGGCGAATATATTGCGTGTGGATTTCAACATGGTTTATTACGTTACCGAAAACAAATCGGCGCTGTATCCGACCACGGATGTGATAGAAACGTATATGTACCGAATTCTGCGCACGGAAGGGGATGTCAGCGTAACGGCGGCAACCGGTATGATTCAGGGTGTAGTCGGGTTGGTACTGACGCTTTTGCTGAACTTTTTCAGTAAAAAAGTGGTGGGAGAATCTCTGTATTGAGGGAGGCGAGAAATGGAAAAAAGCAAAAAAAAGAATTATTCGCCTTTGGAAGCAATTTTGATTTATGGAGTAATTTGTCTGTTTCTCGTGCTAGTGATCGTACCGTTTATCATGTTGCTTGCCGGAAGTTTTTCGGATAGCAAGATAATTGAAAAAACAGGTGTGGCACTTTGGCCGAAAGGTTTTACGCTCGACGCTTATAAGTTTGTGTTTCGTTTTCCGCAGGAGATTTTGTCCTCGTATTTACTTTCTATAGTCGTTACGGTTTCGGGAACGGTTCTCAATCTGCTTTTTTGTTTGCCTGTTGCATACGCAATGTCGCGAAGAGGATTCATATGGCGTACCCCGGTTACAGTGTTTTTCGTGTTTACAATCATGTTTAACGGCGGTTACGCAGCAAACTACATTCTCCTGCGCAATTATCTGAACATGTACGACACTTGGTGGGTACTCATTGTGCCGCCGTCGGGGATGGTGGCGCATATGATTCTTCTGCGTGTATTCTATACGGCGGTACCGGAATCTCTGTACGAATCGGCAAGCATTGACGGCGCGGGCGAATTCCGTATTTTCCTGTGTATAGCTACACCGCTGATCGTGACCGGTATATCTACGGCGGCGTTTTATGCCGTACTGTTTTACTGGAACGATCCTTTTCAGGCAATGCTCTATTCGGACAATCTTGTTCCGGTGGCGCTTTATCTTACGCGTACGACGCAGTATATTGAGTTTCTTAAATATGCGCAGGAACACGGCTTTGCCGGAGTGGATTTGGGGAATGTGACGATCCCGGAACGTACCATGGTATTTGCAATCGCTGTCGTTACGACAGGCCCCATGCTTTGTGTATTTGCAGTCTTTCAGAAATATTTTGTGCGCGGTCTGACGACCGGTGCAGTTAAAGGATAAAAGGAGGAATTCTATGAAAAAGATCGGGAAAATGCTGATTATGCTCATTTTGTCGCTTTCGTTTTTATTGACGGGATGCGGCGGATACAAGGGCGGGGATCTGGAAGAAGAGTATTATGATGACGGAGAACCATACAATATCGTCTATTATATGTACTATAATTCGGCAAATCCTCCGCAGGATATGGAAGCGGTCAATGCGCGCGTGAATGAATTGCTGAAAAGCAAGCTTCCCAATACAACGGTAGACATCATTCCGTACATCGCGGCCGAATATACCACAAAAGTAACGGCAGCCATCGTGGCCGGAACAAAATTTGATATTTGTTTTACATCGCCCGAAATCAATCCTTATCTTACCAACGTGCAGCGCGAAGCGTTTCTTCCTGTGGAATGGCTGATCGAGGAATATGCTCCGGTGACGGCGGCATCGATTTCCGAAGAGATGATGGAACAGACACGCTATGAAGGGAAAAGCTATGCCGTGTTAAACGAACAGATCTATCCCCGTACCTATTCCGTGCGGTTCCGTTCGGCGGCAACTATACAAAAGTATCTGGATGATCATTATAACGGAATCACAACAGATGAAATTTATACTGTCTTGAACGAAGATCTTACCGCCTTTGATTTTATTGAAAATTATCTTGTATGGATGAAAGAAAATAACTACGGAAACGGCGGAACCATCCATCAGATCGATACGGCAAGTACATTGCAGAATTATTATGGATACGATGATCTCGGTACCGGCATGGGGACTCCGGGAGCAGTCAAAATCAGCGATATTGCATATGAAAACGGGCAATATAAGGCAACGGTTGTGAACCAGTTTGAATCGGCGGATTATGAAGAGATGCTTGAATTTGTTTATAAACTGAAAGGGGAAGGTTATTTGAATCCGAATCTCGGCGAATCAAATTATGATATCGTCGCGGAAAATAACTGGAAACCCGGTTATCTTACGGGTGAAGCGGCGCGGCTCGGTTCTCCGATGTATTTTACTACTTACATTATGGGAACAATGAATGCGATCAGTTCCACCAGTGAAAATCCTGCAAGGGCAATGAAATTCCTTGAACTTCTTCGCACGGATTCAGAATTGCACAATACGATTCAGTATGGTTTGGAAGGGGAGCATTTTATACTTGACGATTCCAATCCGAATAGGATTTCAGAATTTCTCGGAACGGGCTATAATAATTCTCAGTTCGGTTGGGGATTGGGCAGTGAATTTATTTCTTATTTACAGCCCGGACAGCCGGATGATCTTTGGGATCAGGTCAAAGCCATCAACGACGAAACAGAAGTTTCCCCATTGATCGGGTTCTTGTTTGATCCGACTCCGGTCGATCAGAAAGTGGCAGATTGCCGTGCCGTAACCTCTGAATTTATGACGGCCTTGCAGCAAGGACAATATGACGATATGCAGACTGCTTTGGCGAATTTCCGTCAAAGATTGAAAGATGCCGGTTGTGATGAGGTCATAGCGGAAAAACAGCGTCAGCTGGATGAGTTTTTTGCAAACAAATCCTGATGTTTGCAATCAAATAAAAGGGAGGAAATCAAAATGACACAGAGTATGAAAAAGGCCTTGATC
>CATYEP010000074.1 GCA_958405585.1 uncultured Eubacteriales bacterium | reverse complement strand
GTATGTTTCTCACTTCCAGATAGTAGCCGAACATGGGTACATTTTCGATCATTTCCAGAAGTTTGTCATATTTTGTGCTGTTTCCGACCAGCGCCGAAACAGCCGACGTGATTTCCGCTTCCGTTACATTTTTGCCCGCGGCCTTCAGTTCTTTTACCACTTCCGCAACGACCTTCTCCGCTTTCTGCGCATCCAGTCCTTTGCCGTAATTTTCACGCAATGCTTCCCTATATTCCGCAAGTGTTATTTTCTTCTCGTCAAATACGAGCGTCTTGATCGCATACAGCGAATCCGCCATATTCGCAATACCAAACCCCTGCGGGCCCGTGAAATTGTAGATCGCTCCGCCTTCCTGTACCGATTTTCCGCGCCCGATGCAATCTTCGATCATCCCCGAAAGGAACGGCAGCGGACATCTCTCGGCATGCGCTTCGTCGATCGCATTGTCCGCATTCACAAGCAAGGAAATGCAATATTCCATCTGCTTTTTGTAAGCGTCGTAGAACTCTTCGAATGTCTTCATCTGCGCCACGTCGCCCGTATGGATGCCGACTTGCTCGCCTTTATCCATCCCGTCCGAAAATACAAGTTCCAGCGGACGGCACATATTGAAAAACGCTGCATCGTGCCAGCCTTCCGTCTTGCCCGATTTCTGCGGCTCCACGCATCCGATTATATTGTATTCCCGCGCATCCTGCAAGGTCAAACCGCGGCTCATCAGGGAGGGAATGATCACTTCGTCATTATAATAAGCAGGCAACCCCACCCCCGTACGCGTCAGTTCGGCTGCATGCATCAGAAGTTCGTGCGGGCTGTTGTTCCAGACACGAATGGAAAGCGACGGCTGCGGCAGCAATACGTGCATCGATGCCGTAATGCACATGAATGAAAGATCATTCGTAACATCCAGCCCGTCCGCATTCTGCCCGCCGACAATCAGGTTCTGGAACAGACTGTATCCGGCAAACCCTTCCGCGCTCGCCGCGTCACGGCATTTGTTCAGATCATTGAGCTTGATCCAAATGCAATCGATCAGCTCTTGCGCGTCTTCCCTCGTCAGCGTCCCTTCGTCCAGATCCTTTTTATAATAAGGATACATGTATTGATCGAATCTTCCCGGAGAAATAGAATGTCCGCTCGATTCGATCTGCAAAAGCTGCTGCACAAACCAGAACGACTGGCATGCTTCCCAGAAATTCCTCGCCCCGTTTTCCGGTACATTTTCACAGTTCTGCGCGATCATCAAAAGCTCGGCCTTCCGCTTTTCGTCGCTCGTCTTCAGCGCCATATCGCGCGCAAGCACAGCATACCGCTTCGCATATATAACGGCCGCTTCACAGCTCATGATCACCGCCTGCAGAAAATGCGTACGGCGCGCACAGTCCGCATCCCCGAGCTTCACTTCCGAAAGCGCTTTCTTCGCTTTTTCCGCGATCCCCTTGAATCCGACCGCCAACACCCAGTCATAATGCACTGTCACATGACCGACTCCGTTATAAAAATAGTTCCCGGGCGTGAAAATATTATGCTCGATCGCACGGATTGTTTCCGGAGCCATATAAGACGTCGCCAACTCGCTCGTAGTCTTCCCTTTCCAGTACTTGTCCGCTTCTGCAATCTCACGCTTTGCACTGTCGGAAATATAAAAAGGATCCGCCGTACGCGTCGCGACTGTGTCAAACTCAGATTCCAGCCATTCATAGGAGAACTCGGGATATGTCTGACACCCTCTCGGTGCCAGCGTCGTGCTGCCCACGATCAGCTCTTCATCACGAATCGTAATGGGAAGATTCTGCAAAATATGCAAAAAAGCCTTCGCTCGCCGCGTTATGATCGGCTCTCCCTCGGTCGCTCTGTAAGATTCCGTAATCAGCCTGGCTCGCGCCGATTCTATTTCCGGCATCTTCTTGTAAAGATTCTCTTTCAGTCTCCCGATACGATCCCGCATCGCTAATTTTTCTGAATAAAATTTCGCCATGACCTTTTCCGCCTTTTAAATTCTTTCATTTTTATTATAACCCGACATTCCACAAATGTCAACACCCTGCACAAAAAAATTTGTGGTTTGTTGTATAATTTTTGTTGCTTTATGTGGTTTATTAAAAAATTTTTTATTTTTTTTGATAAGAATCTGTTGTTTTTTTGACAAAACAGGTATATAATCAAATCATGAATATTTTGATTGAAACACATTCGCATACCGTTGCCAGCGGTCATTTCACGCGGGATACCATTACGGATCTTGCGCGAGCCGCGCAAACAAAAGGGATCCGGCTCCTGTGTATTACGGATCACTCACCTTCCATCCCCGGGTCAGCAACGGACAACTATTTCCGCTCTCTCAAATACTGCGAGAAAAAACGATTCGGCGTCGAAATAGTATATGGTACGGAAGCCGACGTCATGGATGAACACGGCAGCCTCGGCATGAAAAATGAAATTCTTGCCGAAATGGGAATCGTCATTGTCAGCCAACATCCGCCCTGCTTTAAACCTTCCGACATCGATACGAATACACGCGGCCTGATACATGCAATCGAAAGCGGCTGCGTCGACATTGTCGGTCATCCGGATGATGAAAAATACCCGCTCGACGCGGAAGCTCTAGTCAATACCTGCAAACAATTCGGCACAATGATCGAAATGAACAACGCATCCTTAAACCCAAACGGTTACCGCGGCGATGCAAAAGCGAGAGACACCGAATTGCTGAAATTATGCAAAGAAAAGCGTGTTTATGTTTCGCTCGGTTCAGACAGTCACGGCGCTTCCCACATCGGAGATTTTAAGTACGCGCTTGAACTTGTCCGCGATTGCCGTTTCCCTGAAGAGTTGATCGTAAATTCCTCTTTGTCTTTGTTTCGCACTCTGTTGGAGCCGCATCGGGCAGCCCGAAAAGAGCTCATTTATTGAATAACAGCTTTTTCTTTAAAATTTATTCTGCGCTTTATGATACATAGGATTATCGGTCCGGCAAGTCTGTTGCGGAATGCAACAGACTTGCCGTTTTCTATATAGCATGCTACTAGGAATATTCGATAACTTGCTATAAAAAATTCCCGAAAAACTTATCGTTTTTCGGGAATTTCTCCGCGGACAACTTTCTTATCCACTAAACATGGCATTCACAGTGAAAAATGCAACAGTCGCCCATTTTAGAAAGCCGCTCTACGCGATTTTTATTGTTCACTCGGTTTTCAAATTCCTACAAGAATCGACAAGTTCACCGCCCAATATTTCCAATCGATAAATTATCACACATAATTCCCTTTTAACATCCCCCCCCTCTTAATTATTTTACTATTTCTATGATAATACCTTTAATCCAAACTATTGCATAATGTCCGCCTTCTCCGCCAATACCATAACTGGGTGCTTTGACAGATAAATCAAATTTATAAATTCCTACATCCGTAAAATTACGATTAGTTTCTGCTCCTTCTACTATTTCTACATTTCTCGCGTACGCATCAACTTCCAGCTTAGCAATCAAAAGTTCCGGATAATCTGGATCATATGCCTTAAAATATTTAGGCCTTTGCCGCTCGCCATTATACTTATAAACATATCTCTTATTCATTTCATAAGAAGCACAGTTTTCATCCGGCAGAATTTCGATCCTCGGTACAGGGCGTGTATCCGGTTGTTCTTTTACTGTTATGTTCAATTTGAAGATGATGTCTAAGTCGTTCGTATCTTTATATATTTGCTGTATATTGTATACCCCCGGTTCATCCAAATGTATTGTATTTTGTCTGAAACTTATAAAAGTTTGCGCTAAACACTCTTCACCGTTTTCGTAAAATGCTTTTGTGGTAAACTTCAATTCATCGCTCTTGTATTCGTATTCTAAATCCTTTTCGTGCGTGGTATTATCTTTACCAAGGTAAAAATTATTCCCCTGATTGTCAAACACTTGCAAGTAAATACGATTCAAAGAGTTTTTTCCTTCATCCTCATTGCTTTGGCACCCAACAAAACTACCGCAAACACCTAAAGCAAGTACCAACGCAAACAGGCAAATTAGAATTTTTGTTATAGAATTTTGTTTAGTCATGATATATCCCCTTTTTTGAATTAAAAAACACCGCATTATCTTAATTTATAACTGTGTACTTACAATTTTGAACCATTCATCGATAATACTAATTTGGTTTTATAGCGAACAAACAACAGGCATTTGTGAAATTTTAGTGATTTTCTGCTTTTATTTTACTTCTCTCATTTATCCTTGTCAATATCTTTCAAAAATTTTTAACAAAAAAAACTATTTTATTTCTTAATATAAAATGTTACTGTCTTCATAGAACGGCGGCAACGTATCTTTATCAAAATTCACGTGTTTACACATTAAAATTAAGTCCCTGACAAAATTATATCCATCGCAAAATACAATATTAAAAACGAATGAAAAATTTGTTAAAAACATCTATTTGAATCCGTAAAGCGTAAAGCAGAAAAAGCCCTGAAAAACTTATCGTTTTTCAGGGCTTTTTCTATGGACAATACTTTTATCCACTAAACATGTACAAAAATTACAATAAAGATATTTTTGCCATTTTCAGTAAGTCAATGAACTTAACTCAAATTAAACAAATATCTTTTTTACCGGTTTACCATAATATGTTTCTAAAAATCACACAAGTAATTTTATATAAGTTTCCGTAAATTTCAGTTTCGTTTATATATAAAAGGCAGTAGTTACCACTGCCTTTTTATCGTTACATATTTATATTCGGTCCTAAAGAAATCTCTTCATTATTATTTTCCACGAAAACGTTGAGCCACATTTGCATACTTTCCTGCTCACTTTCAGCAAGCAATTTCGCCATCTTTTCCGTTTTACTTTCGGGACGGGTACTATACTTTTCTTTGTCGCGATACGAACTGATTGCTGCATAATATCGGTCTCTTTCCTCGTAGCGAATATCGACCGGCAACAATCCTAACGAAATCATTTCGTATATTAAAAGCAATCTGCCGGTTCTGCCATTACCATCTATAAACGGATGGATATTTTCAAATTCAATATGGTGTTTTGCGAGCGTATGGAAAAGCGCATACCAATCTATCTTTTCTTCTTTAACTATCCTCTTGTTCTTTTCGAAATCTACTTGAAAGCCCTCTACATACTCTTTCATCTTTTCAGGTACTTTTGACGGAGGACACGGCGTATATACGATTCTGGTCATGTTTCCGACATAATTTTGTATTGATCTGTACTTGCCGGCTTCCTCGTCACCGCGCAGAACAAAGGAATGAATTTTCTTTATCAAATCTTCGGTAACAGGCGTTTTCTCTTTCACTGCTTTATAAAGAAAATCAAAGGCATTTTTATACCCTATGATATCTTCGCTTTCTCTCAACGAGTGGGCGCCAGTCACGATTCCCTTTTCTATCAATAACTTTGTTTCATCAAACGTAAACGTATTGCCTTCGATAGCGTTGGAATTGTGGCTTGCGCTGATTGAAAACTCTTGCAAAAAATAATTCACTTCACTTGACGATAAAGGACGAATTCTTTTTATGCGAGCAAAACTATTATCTATCTGAGCAATAATATCGATATATTTTTGTTGCTCTTCCATTTTCTTAGACATCTGATTGCTCTCCTTTATAGTTTTTCCTTTATCTTCTGTTTTCAAAGTTTATTGACCGCAAGTCCACCGTTGACACTGATGTTTATTTAATCGATGAGAAACTTTTATATTATTATACCATTTTCAAGAATTGTTTTCAAGATATTTGAAAGCAATTCCTGTGGAATTATGTCTTTTTATTGCAACATTAAGTTTGTCAGCCATTGAATATTTTTATTTTGGAGCGTCTGCTCCATTTCCATGCCGTCTCGAAAAATAACTTTGATCTGATCCTTTGACTCTATCACCACACATTCAATGAGTTTTCTTACTACCCCGTCGTTATAGGTCATCGGACAATTTTTTAATCCGTCTATAACCGTATAGATAGAATCGAGGCGATTCTGTGCTGTTTTTTGATTATCTTTTTCTTTATTTATAAGGCTATGTTTTTGTTTGAACTTTTTTTTGCAACTTATTTTTTTCATTAATGAGCTGCTGTATTCTGTTTTCGTCAAAACCGTCCATAGTATCGGCAGATGCGGTATCGATCATGGAGTTAAATTCCGCATCGATTTGTGCGATACGAAATTCTATGTCAATATAATCCTCTTCTTTCTCTGCTGATCCTAACGCCAGCCGAATATGCTCTTTTAATGTTTGTAACGTTTCCCTGTTCAGCAGTGCGCTGCGTTGGATTGCTTCCATGATTGCCTCATGCAAAACTCCTTCCTCGATCGTCGGAGAATTATGGCAATATTTTTTTCCAAAGTCCAAGCGACTGATACACCGCCAGACGATCTTCTTTTTCCCTTTAACCGTCCAAGTACACCTGCGGTACGGTGTTTTGCATTCGCCGCATACAAGCAGTTCCGTCAGGGCATATTTCCCGCAATATTTTCCGAGTTCGGTTTTTGCCCCAACCTGTTTGACTTTCTTTTTGCCGGCTCGTCTTGTCAGTTCCTCTTGTACCTTTGCAAAAGTCGCATCGTCTATGATGGCGGGATGATTGTTTTTGACATAATACTTTTTACGTTCACCATTATTGATCTTTACTTGTTTGCTGATGCAATCGACGACAAACGTTTTATTGATGATCGCATCGCCTTTGTATTTCTCGTTATTGAGTATTGAGCGGATCGTCGTAGACGACCAATTGTCCTTTCCTCCCGGTGTGAGTATTTTTAAAGTATTCAATTTCTTAGCGATTTCGGACATACTGTCTCCCGCAAGATATCGGTCATAAATAAACCGAATGACCTCAGCCTGCTCAATATCGATAACCGGCTTCCCGTCCTCTCCCTTTCTATAACCGAGAAAGTTCTTATAATGAAAGGAAACTTTCCCTTGTTTTGCGCTTTGCTCTTTGCCCCACTTTACATTTGCACTGATGTTTTCGGATTCACTCTGCGCAAGACTGCCGTAAAGCGTTATATATAATTCTGCTCCGGGCTGCATACTATGAATTTTTTGCTCTTCGAAATACACATCAACATCGTATTTTTTTAAGAGCCTCGTATAGTGCAGACAATCTTCCGTATTCCTTGCGAAGCGTGAAATGGATTTTGTTATGATCATATCTACTTTTCCTTGTTTGCAGAGTCTGATCATCTTATTAAATCCATCGCGTCTTTTTACGCTTGTACCGGTAATACCTTTGTCCGCAAAAATTTTTACGAGTGTCCAATCGGGATTTTTGTTTATCATATCGATATAAGCGGCGCGTTGCGTTTCGTAACTGTTAAGCTGCTCCTCCTGTTTTGTCGATACGCGGCAATATGCAACCACACGTTTCTGCCTGAATTCATTTTGGGCTTCTTTTTGCGTGCTGCTTACGGGCGGGATCAAATATACTTCTTTTGTTTTGCGAACTTTATCGTTTTGCATCACCTATAATCCTTGAATGAATTGACCATTTTTTAATTCGAGTTTTATATGACTGTCTGTTTGGAATATTACTTTGTAAACCGTCTTATGAAACAGTTTTAGCGGGAATTCATCCGAGATTTCCGAATCTTTAAAAATATTTTGTAGCCATTGCGATCTTATAAAGTCTATCGGAATCGTCTTATATTTATCGGACACGCACTTCAAAACTTTTGATAAAACGTTCGGTTCATTCCCTTGCCTTATTATAATGGCGGAGAGTTCATTTTTCAAACTCTCCGCCATCCTTTTTTCGTTGATATCGTTTTTGTTTAATTGGATAATTGCCGGATCATTTATCAGCTTGTTTAAGAGTATGTGTATTTCATCTAAAAAATCGGCATCATCCTTCCTTATCACTATTGTACAATTCGGCAATTTACAAAACCAACGGGACACGGGGATATCCGGCGTTTTTCCTCTCCTATGCATTTCGCTGTTACAATGCGGGCATTCAATCGGAACGTTTAAATGATAGATCTCATTTTTGCGATCCGTATTTTCTTGCTTGTTTTTAGCCTGTTTAATTCCGTTGCAAGCCCGATAAAGATCCTCTGAAACAATTTGAGGAAAGTTTCTCTTGCCCAAGTACCTTTCATCCTCAAGTATTCTTTTAAGCCTCGCTTTATTCCATCCAATTGTACCCGGTTGGTACTCTATTTTTCTTTGATTAAGAAACTGCGCGATTTTAAGCAATGAATTTCCTTTACAGTATGAGTCGAATATCTCTCTGACAACAATGTACTCTTCTTCTTTGTTACTTATTATTCCGTCTTTGTACTCATAGCCGTAAGGCAATACCCGTATTTTCTTCATGGACTTGACACCTTTCTGATTGATCGATTTCTTCTGTGAATTCCAAACCAGCATATAGATAAAACGTCATTTGTGAACTGCTCTGAACGATGATCTTGTCAACGAGTTCGGAAAACAGTTCTTCATCGAATTTGCTTGATAATGAATACTCTCGTAATGTTTCATTTAGTGTCGAAATTGCATTTATTGATTCTTGTTTTTGAATGCCTATCAATTTCTTTCGCGCTTTCCGCAGTTTATTCAATTCAAATTCCACTTC
>CATYEP010000073.1 GCA_958405585.1 uncultured Eubacteriales bacterium | reverse complement strand
GCGCGTCCGGACGGTAGGTGTCCGGACATCCGATTGATACTTCCATCCCCGTCTTGATTCCGCCCACGATCAGCGAATTCGCCATGTTGTTGCCGTCTCCGACAAAACACAGTTTCAGTCCTTTCAGACTGCCCTTGTATTCCCTTATCGTCATCAGATCCGCCAAAACCTGGCAGGGATGACAATAATCCGTCAATCCGTTGATGATCGGGATCGAACCGTATTTCGCAAGATCTTCCACATCCTGCTGTGCAAACGTACGGATCATGATCCCGTCCAGATACCTCGAAAGCACCCGCGCCGTATCCTTGATCGGCTCACCTCTGCCAAGCTGAAGATCTCTGTCCGACAGGAACAGGGCATGCCCGCCCAATTCCGTCATTCCGACTTCAAAACTCACGCGCGTACGCGTCGAGGATTTGGAAAAAATCATACCCAGTTTCTTCCCCTGCAGGTACGGATGCGCAATATGATTTTTCCGCTCGTATTTGAGCTGATCGGCCAGATTCAGTATGCCATAGATCTCTTCCGTCGAAAGATCGGATAACTTTAACAGATGTTTCATTCGGATATCACCTCGTTCAAAATTTGTAACGCAAAATCAATTTCGTCTTTTTTTACCGTCAGCGGCGGCAACAACCGCACTTTATTCTTCGCCGTCAGAACGATCAGGCCGCGCTCCAGGCACTTCTCCGCAACCTCCCGCGCAGGTTTCGACGTCTCCAGCCCGATCATCAGCCCCAGTCCCGTTACGGACTGCACATTGCGGATCCTGCTAAGATGCGTGAATAAATACGCGCTCTTGCCCTGTACTTCCAGCATCAGCGCTTTATCCAGTCGGCGCAGAATACTGCACGCACCCGCGCACGCCACGGGATTTCCGCCGAACGTCGATCCGTGATCACCTGCCCCGAATACGTTTTCACACTTTTCAAAAAACATCGTAGCACCGAGCGGCAATCCGCCTGCCAGCCCCTTCGCCGTCGATACGATGTCCGGCGCGATCCCGTAATGCTCGTAAGCATACAATCTGCCCGTTCTGCCGTTCCCCGTCTGTACTTCATCTATGATCAGAAGAATATCATTTTTCTTACAGAAAACTTCAATCTCCTTCACTTCTTCCATGTCCAGCGGCCGCACGCCGCCTTCTCCCTGCACCAGCTCCAGCATCACCGCACAGGTCTCGTGCGTACACATCTTCCGCACTCCTTCGTACGTCGGGTCAGCATACGAAAACCCATCCAAAAAAGGCATGAAGTATTTGTGCATGACATCCTGGCCCGTCGCCGATAACGTCGCGATCGTCCTGCCGTGAAAGGAGTTCTTCAAAGTCACGATGCGGAATCTGCCTTCCCCGTATTTGTCATACGAGTATTTGCGCGCCGCTTTGATCGCACACTCGTTCGCCTCCGCTCCCGAGTTAGAGAAAAACACCTTCCGCGCACCCGTCTTTTCGCACAGCATGTGCGCCAGCTGCGCCTGCGGCTGCGTATAATAAAGGTTGCTCGCGTGCTGAATCTTGTTCAACTGCGAAATCACCGCTTCCTTCCACTCCGCATCATTCACGCCGAACGTGTTCACCGCAATGCCGCTTCCGAAATCCACATACTTCTTCCCATCCTCCGAATACAGCGTGGCGCCTTCTCCCCGCGCCAGATCCACCGCAAAACGGTTGTATGTGTTCGATATATATTTTTTATCTTCGCTCCGTATTTCTTCAAAACTCATTTCTCTTTACCCGACTCCTTTCCAGCACAACGTTTCTTCGCTACTTTCCGCCCGCCTGCCGTCCAGACCGCATTTTACCTATTTTATCTATTCTATCATAATTCGCAACTAAATGCAAATATTTGGGGAAATTCTTTTCGAACCAAATCTTTCTTTTCACCGCGCACACCTTTTGTTATCCGCACACACCTTTTGTTATCCGCACACATTCTATCGTCGTTTCCTTCGTGCCTTTACATGCCTGCACCTCTTTCTCTGCCTTCGCACTTCACTGTTTTGCAGCGCATCCGCAGCTTATTCCCCCGTTTACCCGAAAAAAGAGACCGATCCGAAAATCAGTCTCCTGTATCGTTAGTCGCTCCCGACAAACATCGTGCCGATGCCTTCGTCCGACAATATTTCGACAAGAATGGAATGCTCCACCCGTCCGTCTATAATAAATACTTTATGAACACCGCGACGGATCGCTTCACGGCAACAATCGATCTTCGGAATCATTCCGCCCGATATGATACCCTGTTTAACCAAAGAAGGAATATCGCTCACACAGATCTTTTCGATCAGCGAACTTTCATCGTCTTTATCCCGCAGAACGCCTTTGGTATCCGTCATGAGAATCAGGCTCTGCGCATTCAGCGCACCCGCTATAAATGCCGATGCCGTGTCTGCGTTCACGTTGTAAATATGCCCCTCGTCATCGTAACCGACCGTAGAAACAACGGGAATATATCCGGCGTCCAATGCGTCGGTTATTACCTTCGTATCCATATGCGTGATCTTCCCGACATAGCCGAGCTTCTCACTTTCCTTGCAGCATTTCATCATATGCCCGTCAATGCCGCAAAGACCCAGCGCCTTGCCGCCGATGCTTTCCAGAAGATTCACAAGCGTTTTATTGATCTTTCCCGCCAGTACCATGCGCACGATCTCCGCCGTCTCCTCATCCGTATAGCGAAGCCCGTCCACAAACACCGACTGCTTCCCTACACGTTTGAGCATCTCCGAAATTTCCGGCCCGCCGCCATGCACCAGCACCACTTTGACACCGATCAGATTCAAAAGCACAATGTCATGCATGACCGACATTTTCAGCTCCTGATTGATCATCGCATTGCCGCCGTATTTCACAACGACGATCTTTCCGTTATAATCCTGTATATAAGGCAGCGCCTCGCTCAAAACTTTCGCGCGGAACTGCTTGTCCTGCTTCGTATCCATGCTCTTTCCTCTTATTCCTCAGGTGCGATAATCCCCGTTGATCTTGACATACTCATACGTAAGATCACAACCCCAGGCCGTCGCCTTTCCGTTTCCGTCGCCGAGCCCGATCAAAATCTCGATCTCGTCTTCCGAAAGAACTTTCTTCGCTTCTTCCTCCGAAAAAGCGATCCCGCTTCCGCCGCGGCATACCGCGATCTCACCTGCGCGACTCCTGAAATCTACACTGACTTTCGTAACGTCTACATCTGCGCCCGAATACCCGATCGCACACAGCACACGCCCCCAGTTTGCATCCGCCCCGAACATCGCCGCTTTGAACAAAGAGGATTTAATGACGCTCTTTGCGACCGTCTTTGCAGCCGCCTTACTCTTTGCACCCGTCACTTTGCACTCCAGAAGTTTCGTTGCACCCTCTCCGTCTTTGGAGATCTTTCGGCACAAATAGGTCGTCACTTTATTAAGTGCCTTGCGGAACGCCGTGAAATCTTTTCCGCTTTCCGTAATGCAGGCGTTTCCTGCAAGACCGTTCGCCAGTACAGATACCATATCGTTGGTCGAAGTATCGCCGTCTACACTCACCATGTTGAAAGAATCCTTCACGTCCGCCGACAACGCCTTCTGCAGCATTGCAGGCGAAATCGCCGCGTCCGTCGTAACAAAAATCAGCATTGTCGCCATGTTCGGGTTGATCATCCCGACACCCTTGCCGATCGCACCGATCCTGCATTCCTTGCCGTCCAGCATGAATGAATAAGCGATCTCTTTCGAAACCGTATCTGTCGTCATGATTCCCTGCGCAGCAAATTCACTGCCGTTTTCGTTCAGCCCCTGCACAAGAGCAGGCATTCCTTCCGCGATCGGCTCCAGCGAAAGCGGCTGTCCGATCACGCCCGTCGACGCCACGATCACATCCTGCGCCGCGATCTCCGTATATTGACTGACAAGCTCGCACATCCCTTCCGCAATCTGCTCACCGTCCGCATTGCACGTGTTCGCATTTCCGCTGTTGACCACGATCGCCTGCGCATACCCGTCCGCTACATGCTTTTTCGTCACATGGATCGGCGCTCCTTTTACCAGGTTCTGTGTATAGACACATGCCGCCGCAGCGCGCACCTCGCTCACGATCAAAGACAGATCCCTTTTGGTCTTGTTTTTACGGATCCCGCAATGAACTCCGTTCGCCTTGTATCCCAAGGGGGCACATACCCCGCCCTGTATTTTTTTCATAATTCCTCCATGCTCTCATTCCAAAGATATGCGCTCGTCCAATCCGAGCATAATGTTCATGCACTGCACCGCCGCACCCGAAGCACCCTTTCCAAGATTGTCAAATACAGAAGCAAGAACGATCCTCTCATCGTTTCCGTCCACATAGATCTCAATTCGGTTCGTTCCCGACAGCGGGTTCGCTGCAAGGAAACCTTTCGTTTCCTGCGACGTTTTAACGAAATTATGCGACGCATAGTACTCTGTAAAATAATTTCTGAGATCATTGACGCTCATTTTTTTCTGCATAAGCCGCGCATGCAGAGGTACCGTTACGCACATTCCGCTATAATAATCGGATACGATCGGGTTGAAAATCGGAGCAAATTCAAGCCCGCAAACTTTCTGCATTTCGGGAAGATGCTTATGCTTTTGCCCCATTCCGTACTGACGCGGACTGTCCAGTTCTTTATTTCTTTGCGGATCCTCATACTCCGCGATCATCTTTTTGCCGCCGCCGCTGTAACCGGTTACCGAATGGCAGACAAACGGATAATCGGGAGCCACGATCCCGCCTGCAATCAATGGATACACGAGCGAAATAAAACCGCTGGCATGACACCCCGGAACCGCCACACGCTTGCCCTGCGCGATCCGTTCCCGATGCCCTATTGACAATTCGGGAAAACCGTACGCCCAGCCAAGATCCGTTCGGTGCGCCGTAGACGCATCTATGATCTTTACTTTTTCGTTTTCACAAAGCGACACCGACTCGATCGCCGCCGTATCCGGCAGGCATAAAAAGACAATATCCGCCGCATTGATGCACTCTTTCCTCGCCGCCGCATCCTTGCGAAGTTCCTCCGGAAGCGCCGTTATTTTTATGTCTTCCCGTTTTCCCAGGCGCTCGTAGATCTTCAGCCCCGTCGTTCCTTCTTTTCCGTCTATAAATACATTTACCATTTCTTCCAACGCTTACGCGCCCATATATACACTTTGCGACGAGCCGATACGGATCGCCGCAAATTTATTCTTTGTAAAAATTTATACACCAACACTTTCTTGTCCGTGTATTTTATTTCAGCTTTTTCGCATCCAGCAACGCCTTGACTTTCACAGGCAGGCCGAACAGATTGATAAATCCTTCCGCATCATGCTGGTTATAAACATCCTCTTCTCCGAACGTCGCGATCTCCTCGCTATAAAGCGAATGCTCACTCTTCATTCCGGCAGGAATAATATTCCCTTTATAAACTTTCAGACGGACATCGCCCGAAACATTTTCCTGCGTCTTGTCCACAAAAGCCGAAAGAGCTTCGCGCAAAGGCGTAAACCATTGCCCGTTATAAACAAGTTCTGCAAATTTGATCGCTATATGCTGTTTGAAATGCTGCGTCTCTTTATCCAGACAAAGCATTTCCAGCTGTTCGTGCGCAAAATACAAAATCGTGCCGCCCGGCGTTTCATATACCCCACGGCTCTTCATTCCGACCAGACGATTCTCCACAATGTCTATGATTCCGATACCGTTTTTGCCGCCGATCTCATTGAGCTTGTGCATGAGTTCGACTGATCCCATTTTCTTGCCGTCCAACGCCACAGGAATACCCTTTTCAAAGGTAAGCGTCAGATACGTCGGCTGATCGGGAGCTTTCTCCGGCGATACTCCCATCTCCAGGATCTCGTCATACTTCGGCTCGTTCGCAGGCTCTTCCAGATCCAGCCCTTCATGCGAAAGATGCCACAGGTTTTTATCCTTTGAATAGCTCGTTTCCCTCGTGATCTTCAAAGGAATCTGATGTGCTTCTGCATAATCGATCTCTTCATCACGGCTCTTGATATCCCAAATGCGCCAAGGAGCTATAATCGTCATTTCCGGCGCAAAAGCCTTGATCGTCAGTTCAAACCGAACCTGATCGTTTCCCTTTCCGGTACAGCCATGGCAAATCGCATCCGCTCCCTCTCTCTTCGCTATCTCGACGATCCGCTTTGCAATCACAGGACGCGCAAAGGACGTACCCAACAGATATTTATTCTCATACACCGCGCCCGCTTTCATCGTAGGATATATGTAATCTTCAATAAACTCTTTGCGCAGATCTTCAATGTACAGCTTGGATGCACCCGTCTTGAGCGCCTTTTCTTCCAATCCGTCCAACTCGCTCTCCTGCCCTACGTCCGCAGATACCGCTATTACTTCACAATTATTGTAATTCTCTTTCAGCCAGGGTATGATGATCGATGTGTCCAACCCGCCCGAATAGGCAAGCACTACTTTCTTGATCTCTTTCTTTTCCATATCAATTACGTCCCTTGTAGTTTTACTGTCATTGATTATACTCCCACGCCTTTTATAAGTCAAGCATTTTGAAATACATTTTTTAAAAAATATTCATAAAAATTTACTTAATTTTGCATAAATGTTATAATTATGCGTATTTTTTCAATTATTCATGAATAATCGCGTTTTACTGCATAAAAAAGGCAAAGCAAAAGAACCCCGAAGCGCAAATGCGTTTCGGGGTATTGCATAATTTCACTTTTTCGCAGTAAATCCATAGGTGCCAACCGAACTTCCCGTTTGCACATAGCGGTTCTGAACGTAGGCGATCAATTCTCCGTCAGGGATGTGCAGCCGTCCGCCTTCCAGCCAATCCTCCCTTGCGGTCGATCCGACAATTTCCGCTATAAACATTACATGCGTTCCCAATTCCACCGTCTGACGCACACAACATTCCAAGGAAACCGGACATTCCGCGATCGCAGGCGCTTTCACTTTTTCGCATTCCTGCTTCGTCAGACCGAATTTTTTAAATTTGTCTGTATCCCTGCCGGAAACCACCCCGCACCCGTCCAATGTTTCCAAATGCGAGCGATCAACAAGATTTACGACAAATTCACCGCTTTTACTGATCAATTCATAAGAATACCGGCTGCGGCGCACGGATATGCTGAGCATCGGAGGCTCTGAATTGACCGTTCCAGCCCAAGCAATCGTCACTATATCCGATTTTTCCATATCGCCGCATGAAACCAGCACCGCTGCGACCGGCGCAAGACACGTCGAAGGTTTTATGTTTCTTTTCATAGATTTCCTTGATCTCCTTTTTATTAAATCCTTTTTTGCTCCGCAAACTTTCAACGTCCGCAACACACAAACCTTTTCATAACCACATACAAACTATTCCGCCCTGTATAATAACGTAAGGAAGGCGTAAACCTTCAGTTCTTTGCGCAAAGTTTTGTAATTCGGACAATACCGTGCGACCAATCGCCAAAATGCCGCCGAATGATTCATTTCTTTTAAGTGACACAATTCATGAATCAAAACATAATCGCGAAGCGGCGGAGGCAACATGGTCAGCCGCCAGTTTAATTTAATATTTCCTTTCACATCGCAACTGCCCCAGCGCGCTTTAAAATCATGCAAAGCAACGCTTTGCGGAACCATCCCGACTTTTTTTGAAAGCTCGTACAACATTTCCGTCAATATCCAACCGCGTGTTTTTTCAAAATATTTACGCACCGCACGGAAATCTTTCAGGTAAAATGTATCTGATGTTTCGGAATTTTTCTGAACACCGAACACAAGTTGTTTTTCTGTCCCCGCATCAAGTATTTTTAAGCCGCTGCGAATATCTGAAAATTTCGGATTTGTCTGCGCTTGCAATTTCTTTTCGATCCAGGTGCGTTTGTTCTCCAGAAACGAAGCAATTGCCGCATCCGAAATTCCCGTCGGCGCCTTAACTAGCACTTTCCCTTCCGAAACCGTGATCACCAACGTCCGTCGCCTCGACCTCTGAACCGTATATTCCATAATCTTATCCGTTTTCCGCTTTATCGAAAATATACCCTCGCCGCAACAACCGTTTCCGTCCCGTTTTTCACACCTTCGACGACATACTCATTTTCACAAATCTCTTTGCGATAAAAATTCAACACATCGCCCTCATGCGACTGCTTTATATAATGGATCTGAAACCCGCGCAAAACTTTCTCTTCCAGTTCCTTGACAGAAAAACAGTTAAAAATATAATCGGCATATTTGATATTATTTACGTGATAGTTAAAATCATATTCGGAATTTGCCACGCGGATCGTGAAAGACGGATCCTGCCGATCTGTAATCTCCGGAATACGCCAATCGTCAAATTCAACACTTTTCTGTGCAATAAATTCGATTTCCGGCTGCACGATCGCAGAACAAGGCACGATCCTTCCGTTATGTTTGAGAATACACCAGCGCGAATACGCCCGCATCGCTTCCCCGTATCGGTCTGTTACCCGAAAACTTCTCTCATAGATCGCCTTATTCGGTTCATGCGGCCAGGTTTCTACAAGTAAAGTTTCTCCGCATACCGGGCGTCTCTCAAATTCAACATAAATTTTGGAAAGCACCCAGAAACATCCCTGCTCCGCCAGCTCAGAATACCCCATTCCCATTTTCTGCGAATGATCCCCCGCAGTCTCTTGAAAAAAGCCAAGTAC
>CATYEP010000072.1 GCA_958405585.1 uncultured Eubacteriales bacterium | reverse complement strand
ACGGGCAGGACGCATCAGATACGTGTGCATTGCCGTTATATCGGACATCCGATTGTGGGGGATCCGGTTTACGGGAGCAAAAAGCAGAAATTTCAGTTGAGCGGTCAGCTTTTGCATGCTTACAGGCTGGGACTGACGCATCCGAGGACGGGCGAGAGAATGGTATTCGAAGCGCCGATCCCGGATTATTTTGAAAAAGTGCTCGAAACATTAGAAAAGGGCGGAGAAATCTAAAGAGATTCAGGAGAAAGATCATGAATATGAAAGGCAAGCTGATGGATGCGGAGGGAATGGCAAATACGTTCCGGCGCCTTGCGCATCAGATCGTGGAACGCAACGGCGGGGTGGAAGATCTTGTGATCATCGGAATACGTACGCGTGGTGTTACGGTGGCGCAGCGGATCAAGGCTTGTCTGGATTCGATTGAAGGGAGCAATATTCCGCTGGGTATTTTTGATATAGCGCTGTATCGGGATGACCTGCAGTCGCTTGGCAGCGAAGTGGAGTTTTTCGGCAGCGAGATATCGTTTGGCGTGGACGGAAAAACGGTACTCATTTGCGACGACGTGATTTATACGGGCAGGACGGTACGAGCGGCGATTTCGGAGATCATGTCGATGGGAAGGCCGGCGCGGATCCAGTTTCTGGCTTTGGTAGACCGCGGGCACAGGGAGTTGCCGTTCAAAGCGGATTATACGGGAAAAAATGTTCCTACTTCGCACAGAGAAGGAATTGCGGTTCGTTTTTCGGAGACGGACGGCGAAGATGCTGTCTATATTTTTGATAAAGATTAAATACCGTGGTACGTACTTTTGAAAAATCGACAAAAAGAGTGCGGAACTTTCGAGAAAATGTTTTAAAAAAATATATTGGTTTGCTTGAAATTCCTTTTGGAAAGTGGTAAAATATGATTGCAAAGAAAAAAGAAGGAGAATAGAAATATGTCGAACAGACAGAGAACGGAAGGGCAGGCTCGCCGTGATTTTATCAAGATCTGCTGCTTTGTCACGTTGCTTTTGGCGGCGGTTCTGATTTTTGTGGATAATTTGCTTCCTTTGATCAAAGTTGATGTAAGCGGTATGCTCTTTGATATACTGCGGCTAATCAAGGACATCGCGTTGCTTTTGGGCATCGTGTTCGGGGCTTATTCATTTGCGCGTGCACACGGCAAGACCTGGGTGATCATATTCTGGATCGCGGTTGTTTTGTATGTTGCGAGTGCGATTTTAGGACTTTTTTAAAGAGAGCAAAGAGCGGTTTGCGAAAGCGAGCCGCTTTTTCTTTACAAACGAAAGGAAAATCTGTATAATATTCTGAGAAGAATGTTAAACGCGCGCATTGTGCGCAGGAGTGTGTATGGCAAATCCTTTGGTGGCGATCGTCGGCAGACCGAATGTCGGCAAGAGCACATTATTCAATAAAATTGTCGGGAGAAAGATCTCGATAACGGAAAACCGTCCGGGGGTGACGCGGGATCGCCTGTATGCGGATGCCGTATGGCGCGGGAAAAAATTCACCGTGATCGATACGGGCGGCATAGAACTCAAATCGCAAGACACGATGTGGCGTGAGATCTTGCGCCAGGCAGATCTTGCAATCGAGATGGCGCAGGTCATTATTCTCTTGTTGGACGGGAAGGAAGAGCTTACCTCATCCGACTACGACGTGGCGGAAAAGCTGCGCCGCAGTCATAAGCCTGTGGTGCTTGCGATCAACAAAGTAGATAATTTTTCGCAGGATAAATTGTTTGAATATTATGCGTTGGGGCTTGGTGAACCGATTGCGGTATCGGCAGAGCATTCGCAGGGAATCGGCGACGTATTGGATGAAGTGGTCGCACATTTTGAAAGCGGAGACGAAGAGGAGACGGACAGACTGAAAATTGCGGTCGTCGGGAAACCAAATGCGGGCAAAAGTTCGCTTGTGAATCGTTTGCTTGGTTTTGAGCGCTCGATCGTTACGGATATGGCCGGGACGACGCGGGATGCGATCGATACGCCGTTTGAATTGGACGGAAAGAAATATCTTCTGATCGATACGGCAGGGATCCGCAAAAAGAAAAACGTGACGGATGACGTTGAGTATTACAGTGTTCTGCGCGCTTTTGATGCGGTGCGCCGCGCGGATGTATGTCTTGCGGTAGTGGATAGCAGTGAAGGACTGACGGAACAGGACGTTAAGATCCTGGGGTATGTTCATGAACAGGGAAAACCTTCCGTGATCGTGATGAATAAATGGGATCTGATCGAAAAAGACACAAACACGATCAACAAGTTTGATGATAAGTTAAAAGTTGATCTGAGTTTTATGGATTATTTCAAGTCGGTGTACGTATCGGCAAAAACGGGACAGCGGGCGGAAAAGATCCTGAAAGTTGCGGAAACGGTTTATGAAAATGCGAACCGGCGCATATCCACGGGAACGCTGAACGATCTGATCCTGGATGCGGTGCGTACGAACGAACCCGCTTCTTATAACGGCAGACGGTTGAAAGTTTATTATTGTTCACAACCGTCGGTTTGTCCGCCGACATTCGTGTTGTTTGTGAACGATGAAACTCTTTTGCATTTTTCATACAAAAGGTATCTGGAAAACGTATTGCGCCGGTCGTTTGATTTTTCGGGTACACCCATACGTATCGTGACGCGCAACCGCAATGACAATGACGCGGGCGTGACAGTTTAAGCAGGAGAGTGCGGAGGATAATATGGAAATCGCATTCAGAGATATTTGGTACTGGTTCATTGTAATGGCGGTCGTATCCTATTTTGTGGGCTGTTTCAATTTTGCTTTGCTGATCTCGAAGATCAAGCATAAGGATGTCCGCAAGATGGGGAGCGGAAACCCTGGGACGATGAATATGAGCCGTCAGTTCGGTTTAAAGATCGGAGCGCTGACGTTGTTTTGCGACATGATCAAGGGCGGACTTCCGTTATTGATCGCCCATCTTATATTTCGCGGATATATTTTTGCGGGGACGGACGTACTTGTCGGAGATCTGGCGCGCTATGTCTGCGGTGTATCGGTGATCATAGGACATATATATCCCGTTACGATGAAGTTCAAGGGCGGTAAAGGGATTGCATCGACGTTGGGAATGTATTCGTTTGCGCTTTGCTGTGAATACTGGTGGATGATCTTTATTGTGCTTGCGATTCTGCTTCTGACGCTCTTTTATATCTGGGCGAGCGAGTGGGGTTCGATGGGATCGCTGCTGGGCGTATCTCTTTTGACGGCGGTACAGGGTGTGGTGTTCTGGCTGCGGTATGCAGGGGAACTTTCGGAAGTGTTTGTAATTGTAATTTTTCTTTTGTTGCTTCTGGATTGTTTTCTTACCTGGTTTGCGCACAGAAAGAATATTATGGCGTTGCTGGCGGGCGAAGAGCACCATACGAGTGTGCGGAAGTTATCGCACGGAAAGAAAGATTCCGCTTGAAAGAACTGTTTGTTAAATAAAAAAATTTGTCATTTTTCAAAAACTGCTCTCATATACTGAACTGTAACAGGCGGATACGGGGGCTAAGGAACAGCTTCCGTATATCCAACGTATTTGGTATATGGGAGGCTGTTTTTTATGTCGAATGAAGTTTACGAAGGTTTGTGCGCCCGGTCAGGCGGGCATTTCAGCCTGCATGTGACGGGAGCGAACGGGACAGGTAAGAGTGCATTTGTGCGTGCGTTTGCGTCGTCTGTTTTGAATTCTGCGCCGGAAGGGGATGAAAATATCTGTGCGTGCGGAAGTATCCGTACGGAAAACGGCGAGCTTGAGATCAAGGCGGAGGAGGTGCACGGTGCGGAGACGGAAGGGAAAACGGCGGCTGTCCTGATTGTAACGGACGGAAGTTTTGCGAATGCACGGAGTGAATCTCTGGCGCAGGAAGAATCGCTTGCGGAAAGACTGCGCGAAAGCGGCAAGCCTTTTATTGTCTTTGTCAACAGTGCTGCGCCCGCTTCTGCAGAATGCGAAGGCTTGCGCGCTTCTCTTTCAGAGAAATACAAAGCTTCGGCTGTGGCGGGGGATATTCATGCAGGGCTGGATGCGGATAGATTTATGGCAGAACTTTTGATGGCATTCCCGGTAAAAAGAATGGATTTTTGTTTCCCGGAATGGATGCGCGTATTGCCTGCGGAAAGCAAAATTGTTTCTGAAATACTGACACGTATCCGTGAAATCACGCCAAAAGTGGAGTGTATGGGTGATTGCGGAAAACTTTCGGATGCGTTTGGCGACGGGGATGTATATTGTGAGTCCTGTGAGACAGATGCGGCAAGCGGAGTCGCAAAATGCTGTCTTGCCGCCAAGGACGGGATGTTTTATAAAGTTTTGAGTGAGGAATGCGGGGTTGAAATCACGGACGATCTGCGTCTTATGGCGTATGTCCGTGCGTTGGGGGAAGCAAAGACTTTTTATGATAAATACGGTTCGGCATTCCGCAGGGCGGAAGAATACGGTTACGGAGTAAGCGTGCCTTCCGAAACGGATATGAAGTTGTGTTCTCCCGAATTATTCAGGCGCGGAACCCGCAGCGGGGTCAAATTGCGTGCGCAGGCAAGTACTTACCATGTCATCAAGGTAGACGTGCAGAGCGAGGTCAGTCCGATCGCGGGGGAAGCCGCGCGCGGGGAAGAGATTGCGAAAGGTATGGTAGACAGTTACGAAAAGGACCCCGATGCGCTTTGGAATACGGATATGTTCGGGAAGACTTTCAAAGATATGGCAAGGGAAGGATTGCTGGAGAAAACGGTTCCCGAGGATGCGCGCGGGAAATTGCGCAAAGCGGTCACGCGCATTGTGAATGAAGGGAAAGGCGGGGTCATCTGTATTTTGCTGTAAGAAGACTTCGGGCTTCGGAAAAATGCTGTCAGGTCCTGTTGAATTCTGTTTGTATAAGGATAAAATAAAACAGGTGTTGATTTAATTGTAAAAACGGCGTAACGGCGCGAAAATTCGCACCGTTCCGCCGTTTTTTCTTGCGCGGGGCTAAAAGTCGCTTGCAATTCGAACGGGAAACTTATATAATGAAGAAAAACTTATGAAGTGAGCCGGAACGTGAAAAGGTATTTTGTTTATTTAAAAGAGTATAAGTGGTATTGTATATTGGGTGCAGCTTCGAAGTGGATCGAGGCTGTATTGGAGCTTCTTGTTCCGTTGGTCATGGCGAATATCATTGATATAGGGATTACGGAGCGCGGCAGTATAGGATATGTGCTTGCCGGGGGCGGCGTGATGCTGGCGATGGGAGCGGTCGGATTCGGGTGTGCGTTATTTTGTCAGCGAAGCGCATCCATCGCTTCGCAAGGGTTCGGCACGAATGTGCGAAACGCATTGTTTCGCCATATCAATACACTGAGTTATCGGGAATTGGATAAAATCGGAACGGCTTCTTTGGTAACGCGGACGACGAACGACGTAAACCAGATGCAAAGTGCCGTGGCGATGATCATACGCCTTGTCGTCAGGGCGCCGTTTATAGCAGCCGGGGCAGTTGTTTTATGTTTTATCATTGATTGGCAAATCGGATTGTTGGTCACGGGTATATCCGTTCTTGTGGGATTGGTTTTGTGGGTGATCATGCACAAGACAGTGCCGTATTATGCGAAAAACCAGAAAAAGCTGGACAGATTGACGCAGATCACGAATGAAAATCTGGAGGGGGCGCGCGTCGTGCGTGCGTTTTCGAGGAGGGAAGGCGAACGCGAGCGTTTTGATGTTGCGGCGGAAGATATGCTGGATAATTCGCTCAAAATCGGCAGGATCTCGGCGTGGCTGAATCCTTTGACGTATGCGATCGTCAATTTCGGAGTGGCGCTGATTCTGGCGTTTTGTGATTTTAAGGTGCATACCCCTGCGGGGTTTACGAGCGGCGATATTGTTGCGCTGATCAATTATATGGCACAGATCCTGAATGCGATGATCGTCATATCCAACCTTATTTCGCTCTTTACGAAAGGATACGCATCGATGAATCGGGTCAGCGAAGTGTTTGATCTGAAATCGAGTATTGCGGAAACCGGGGATGCGCAGGCAGATTTTTCGCAGCCGGCGGTGGAAATGGATGGTGTATGTTTTTCCTATGCGGGCACGGAGCAATATTCTTTGTCGGATGTAAGTCTTTCGATTCCGCGCGGAGCGACGGTCGGCGTGATCGGCGGGACGGGCAGCGGTAAGAGTACGCTTGTGAATCTGATGCCGCGGCTTTATGATGCGAGTTGCGGAAGAGTAAAAGTTTTCGGGAAAGACGTAAAGGAATATCGCATGCATGAATTGCGTCAGCTGTTTGGGGTAGTACCGCAGAGTGCGGCTCTGTTTTCGGGGACAGTCCGATCCAATTTGCGCTGGGGCAAACAGGACGCGACGGATGACGAGATGAACGAGGCGTTAAAAACGGCGTGTGCATATGATTTTATTACGGAAAAAGGCGGACTGGATCAGCCTGTAACGGAAGCGGGGAAAAATTTTTCGGGCGGACAGCGACAGCGGCTTACGATCGCGCGCGCCGTTGTCGGGAAACCCGCGATCCTGATTTTGGATGACAGCTGTTCGGCGCTGGATTTTGCAACGGATGCAAAGGTGCGTAAAAACATTTCCGAATTGAAAGATCTTACGACGATCATTATTTCGCAGCGGGCATCATCGATCAAAAATGCGGATGTGATTTATGTCATGGAAGACGGGAAAATCGCAGGGAGCGGAAAGCATGCGCAATTGTATGAGAATTGTCCGCTTTACCGTGAAATATGCGATTCGCAGACGAGGGCGTAAGTATGGACAAAGAATTATCCAACAAGAAGTTCAAACGCGGGATCACGCATCGGCTGCTGACCTATGTCAAACCTTATAGCGGTTATGTTGCGGGAGCTGTGATATTCAGTATATTGTATGTTGCATTTGTGCTGGTAGGGCCTGTTTTGTCGGGCTGGGCGATCGATGCCATGTTTGAAGAGAGCGCGCTGTTTGAAAAAGTGTGGATCCTGGTTGTCGGCTTTGCGTTGTGCGTCTTGTTTGCGTCTTTGTCGCAGAAGTTGCTCGGAAATTGCGTCAACAGTCTTTGTTATAAGCTGGTGAAGGATCTGCGGCGCGATGCGTTTCAGAGTCTGACAGGATCGCGCATAAAATACATCGATACGCATGCGCAGGGCGACGTGATGGCGCGGGTGGTGACGGACGTGGACATTGTTTCGGACGGCCTCTTGCAGGGAGTTGCGCAGTTGTTTACGGGAGTCATGACGATATTGGCGACTTTGGTGGTCATGTTTGTGATCAACTATCTGATTGCTCTTGTCGTGGTGATTCTGACCCCCTTATCCTTATTTGTGGCGGCGTTCATAACCAAGCGCACATTTAAGAGTTTTACAAAACAAGTGCGTGTGCAAGGTGAACTGGCAGCGCATGTCAAGGAGATGCTGGGCGGGCAGAAGACGGTTATTTTGTTCAATGAGGAGCGTGCATCCTGCGATAAGTTTGACGAGATCGATGCGCGTCTGTATGATATCGGTTGGAGAGCGCAGTATTATTCGGCGCTGACCAACCCGAGCACGCGTTTTGTGAACGCCGTGATATATGCGGTCGTCGGTGTTTTGGGAGCGATATTCTGTATTCTGAGTGCGGAGTCGGGCGGTGTCTTAGAGTTGGGTGCATTGACACTGAGCGGATTCACGGTCGGCATGCTTTCGGTTTTTTTGAGTTATGCGAACCAGTATACGAAGCCTTTCAATGAAATTTCAAATGTGATCACACAGTTGCAGAATGCCTTTGCGTCGGCGGCGCGGGTGTTTGAAGTAGTGGACGAACCGAGTGAAAAATTGGACGGAGAAAACCGTATTGAAAAAGTACGCGGGGATATACGGATCGAGAATGCATGTTTTTCGTACGATCCTTCGCGCAAACTGATCGAAAACCTGAATGTAGACGTAAAGGCAGGGAGTAAAATTGCGATCGTCGGTCCGACGGGATGCGGCAAAACGACGCTGATCAATCTGCTGATGCGCTTTTATGATTTGGACAGCGGCAGGATTTTGGTAGACGGTATTGATGCAAAAACGATTCCACTGGATGAATATAGAAAAATGTTCGGCATGGTTTTGCAGGAGAGTTTTCTTGCCGGGGAGACGGTAGCGTGGAATATTTCATACGGCAATGAAGATGCATCGCGCGAGCAGGTGGAAGCGGCGGCAAAAGCGGCGTATTGTGACTTTTTTATCCGAAATCTGGAGAAAGGTTACGATACGGTGCTGACGGGAAACGTCAATATATCGCAGGGCGAGAGACAGCTTTTGTGTATCGCTCGTGTAATGCTGGCGGATCCGCCGATGCTGATTCTGGACGAAGCGACTTCAAACATAGATACCATGACGGAAATGCGAATCCAGAAAGCGTTTAAAAAGATCATGCAGGGCAGGACGTCCTTTATTGTGGCGCACCGTCTTTCTACCATTCTCGATGCGGATCTGATTCTCGTAATGAACGACGGTTCCGTGATCGAGCAGGGCACGCATGCACAGCTGATGGAGAAAAAAGGCTTTTATTATCATCTTTACAATTCGCAGTTTGCGCAGTAATGTAAGAATGGCGCGGCAAGCAAAAGAGATTGCCTGCCGCGCCAAAATTTAAATTACGGCAAAATCAGCGCCCGAAAATTTTCGGGCGCTGATTTTTGCTGCAAGGAAAACAAATCGTATGCCTGCAGACAGGTTTGGTAGGATATTGTGTTTTGCATCCGCTTGTTGCAGGTCTGTAC
>CATYEP010000071.1 GCA_958405585.1 uncultured Eubacteriales bacterium | reverse complement strand
AATCCCGCTTCCACCCGCAAGAGCAAGAACCTGTTTGCTGTCTTTGATCGGTTCATAACAGAATTCACCGGAAGGATCCCCAATCGTAAAAACATCCTCGACTTTCGCGTGATCAAAAAGATAACCGCTGAAAAATCCGCATTTTTTCACTGTTACGCTCAGAATTTTGGAAAGCCCAGCCTTGGGCGCCGACGAGATCGCATAGGGCCGCGCCACAAAACTTTCGCCCACTTTGCATCCGACCGTAAGGTACTGCCCCGCACGGAAATATAGCGGACGCTGTGTTTCAAACACATAGGTCTTTGTGTCTGCCGTGTTCTGCTCGATGCGAACAAGCTTCGCACTCTGATAGCCGGGATGCAGAATTTTTGCCGTCTCGTTCACCCGATATGTTCTCGGCAACGGCGCGGACGATCCTTCTTCCAGCTTCTCCCTGCGTTTGGGTACCATTTTTTTGAATCGCAAAAGATCCATGAATCCGAAGATCTGTTTTTTAAATACGAATGACATAACTCAGCCCTCCCTCTTGATATCGCCGACTGTCTGGCGCCCGACAATATCTCCTGAAATATAGGCGCTGGAATATCCGGACAAACGCATCGCATAGCCGCCCGCAAACCGCAATCCGCGCACTTTGTGATCTTCCGCCATCATCTGCAGACGAGGCATCAGCCCGTCCCAGTATTGCGATTCATATCCGTAAATCACACCTTCCGGATGCCCGCAATAATGCGCATACGTCATCGGCGTCGCAACCGAGATCTCCTCGATACTGTCGCGCAGTTTTGCACCCGTATCCTGCTCAAAACGATCGATCATCTTATTCGCAACATAATTCTTCGTTTTGTAATAGTCTTCCGGCTTGACATTGCCCCAGTCATCCGACATATACAACGTCGTGAAATACATCATGCAGGTTCCCTTCGGCGAACATTCCGGATATGCACGGTTCAGGCATACCGTCGCCTGCGCGTTGTTATCCTTGATCGTGCGCATTTTATCATATTGCGCCGCCGTATCCATCGTGTCGTACAGGAAATAGTTATGATTTTCTACTCCCAATTCATCCGCACTTTTATTAAGTCCCAGGAACATCGTAAAGCCTCTGCCCGCAAACTTGCGCGCATGCGTAGCTCGTACTTCCGCTTCAGGCACTTTATCCATCATTCTGCCGAATACCAGATGCGGCGCACAGTTCGCCACTACATGACGTGTTTCGATCTGCGTTCCGTCATCCAAAACTACGCCCGATACCCCGCCGTCCTTGTCGTCCGTCAGGATCTTGACCGCTTCCGTATTAAAAAGCACGTCCCCGCCAAGTTCACGGATCCGCTCCACAAACGCCAGCGAAATCTCATGCGAACGCATCTTCGGCATGCTCGCCCCGCGCTTCATGTAACGGTTCACCATCGAAGCATAATGCACAAAACTCAGATCATCGCAATGCGCGCCTAAATAACACCAATACGCATTCAGTATGTCCTGCGCTTTCTTCGGCATCTTTAAAGTGCGCAATACTTCGTTCACGGAATACGACCCGCTCCTCACAAAGTTGCCGTACTTGCTTACCATCACTTTGGAATCCGTCTTCCCGTTCACCGAATTGGTGTACGCCTGCGCCAACCGCACTTCTTCCGCAAGATCAAAAAATTTCGTGACCGATTCACGGCTGCCAGGTACGTATTTCTCCGTCTTGTCAATAAATTCCTGCACGCCGAAAGGCAACGTCGCATCCAGCTTCTCCGCTCGCGATATCACCCGGTACGCTTCCGGTATCTGCAGCCACTCGACTTTGTCCGTCATTCCCAGCTGATCGAACAGCTCCCGCAGATCCCCTGCGTTGTCCGCCGTCCCGAAATCGTTCAGTTCGTGCAATGACGCTTCAAACTCAAATCTCCCGCGACGAAAACTCGTTGCAAATCCGCCCGGCAGATTGTGCTTCTCCACCAAAAGCACCCGCGCCCCGCCTTGCAACAGCCGAACCGCCGCCGTCAACCCGCCGTTCCCGGCGCCAATCACGACCGCATCATACTTTTTCATGCCATCCTCCTGATTTTTTCACGGCTTGCGCCGCCTTTTTTTTCTATATTCCTTTACGCACGTTCTGCAAAATTCCGTAATATACATCGTGCAAAATTCCGCGAATCCGCTCCTTCGTAAACCGCGCCGTCCCTGTCGCGATCATCGTTGCTATCCCGTGCGAAAGCATCCACATCTCTTCATATACGTTTTGCGCGTCTTTCCCCGAAATATTCTCCGTTTGCTCGATCACGCTCAACACGTACGGCATTTCCTTATGCGCTGTGAGTATGTCTTCCCCATCCTCACTCATGAATAACAATTTGAAAAGCTCTTTTTCTTCCTCGGCAAACCGAATATAGTTCAGTCCCACCGATAAGTACGCCGAAGCCCCTTCCTGCGGCTCCCGTAAATACTCGCCAAATTTTCTCAACGCTTCATCCCGCACCGACTGGCGTACCTCTTCCATATTCTCAAACACCCAGAATATCGGCTGCGTCGAACACTTCAGCTTCGCAGCCAAAGCCTTCGCCGTCAATCCCGTTATCCCGCGCTCACGCACCAGTTCCGTCGCCCCTGCCTGAATATCTTGTTTTGTCAGTTTCGCTTTCGGAGGCATTGCTGTACTTCCTGCTTTTATTATATAACGTTCGTTATATTACATACATTATATAACGTTTTATTGCGCCTGTCAATAGGAAAATTAAAAAAATTTTGTTAAAAATATTGTAATTAACCGACTGTTTTTGTATAATGTTTTATAGGTTGAATCGCACAGAAATTTTTCCGCGGCATCCGCAAAAAAATGAAGTGCGATTCATCCGTATGCTGTTTTCTATACGGCGCCTCTTTTTAAACAATTTTCGCTGCCGTACAACCAAACAACAACAGGTAAAGTGACAACTGTCAATCTCCGAAGCAATAGCGTGCGACGAAGCGATGACTGTCATAAGCCTAAGTTTTGCCGTACAGCGAAGTAATAACGCCGTGCGCCTGAGCGATACCGTACAGCAAAGTGATGAGGAATAAAAATATGGATAAAAGTTGTACTTACATTGTGACCGGTTGCACCGGATTTGTCGGAAACGTACTCACCAAAAAACTTTTAGAGGAAGGCTTTTCCGTAAGAGGATTGGCGCGTAGCCCCCGTAAGGCCGAACAGGTCTTTCAGGATAAAAAACCCGAATTCGTGTTCGGAAATATTTCCGAAGAAAAAGATGTGGAAGCGTTGTTCAACGGGAACGGCCCTTTTATTGTGATCCATACGGTCGCGAAAGTCACGATCGGCGAAGGATCCGCAAAAGAACTGCAGGACGTAACGGTAAAAGGGACTGAAAACATTGTCCGTGCCTGCTGCCGCCATAATGTTCTGAAACTCATTCATATCTCTTCGACCGAAGCGATACCAAAAGGTCTCGTTTTAAAAGAAGATATCAGCAATTATGTTCCTGATCCCGCCAGATCGCGGAAAGGATACCCGCGTGCCAAAGCCGAAGCCGACGCCATCGTACTGCGTGCCGTAAAAGAACATAATCTGAACGCCAGCATCCTTTTATTTGCCAGCGTGATCGGCCCGGGCGACTACGGAAACGGACATATGTCCCAGATGTTCATCGACTTTCTCGAAGGCAAACTCCCCGCCTCCGTCCGAGGCGGATACAACGATTTTGATATTCGCGACGTTGCCGACGTCCTCCCCGCCATCCTGGAGCGGGCCGCGCCCGGCGAAAGTTATATCTTTGCAAACCGTCCGGACCGCATCGACGAAATTCTGAACATCGCCGCCGATCATGTCGGCAAAAAACATCTGCCCGCTCTGCCCCTCTGGTGCGCCTACCTCGGTCTGCCGTTTCTCTGCCTGTGGGCAAAACTACGAAAAAAACGCCCGCTCTATACGGCTGCAGCCTTAGCTGCCATCCGCGAAAAAACTGACTTCCCCATTTCCAAAACCAAAGCAACATTCGGTTTTTCTCCGCGGCCGCTCTCGCAGACGATCACGGATCAGTTGGACTTTCTTATCCGAACAGGCAAAGTAAAAATAAAATCATGAAAATCCTTTTTATCTATTATACAGGTACCTATAACACACGCTTTTTGACCGATCGGGCGCAGGACCTGTTCCTTGCCCACGGTCACAGCGTCGAACGGGTCGAGATAAAGCGCGATACTCCCGTTGTTTGCACGGAAGGCTATGACCTGATCGGGTTCGGCTACCCCATTTACGGGTTCAACTCACCCCTGCCGTTCAATCGATACGTCCGAAAATTAAATATATCTGCAGGGCAGAAATTCTTTATTTATAAAAACAGCGGAGAGACGTTTGCCGTAAACAACGCTTCCAGCCGCATTCTTCTGCGCCTCATGAAAAAAAGAAAAGCTGTCTTCGCGGGAGAATATCACTTTATCATGCCCTACAACATCCACTTCGCTTTTGACAAAAATTTTGTCCGCGAAATTTTAGATAAAGATTTTAAACTTCTGAAAATCATGTGCCGCGAATTGGAATCCGGATATGTTAGGAAAATCCCCGCCAAGCGGATCTATAAGCTCGCTTCCGCTGTCGTTTCCGTGCAGAAAGCGGGCGGCGCCGTCAATTCTTTCTTCTACCGCGCCGATATGGGTTCCTGTATCCGCTGTATGAAATGCGTCCGCGATTGCCCGGAGAACAACATCCGATTTGAAAAAGGAAAAATCCGCTTCTCTCATCACTGCGATATGTGCATGCGCTGTTCCTTTTTCTGCCCTGCAAATGCCATACACATCGGTCTTTTAGAAGGCTGGAAAGTCAACGGCGATTACCGCCTGCACGAAATCGAACAAATGTCTTTGCCCGAAAAATCTTTCATCAGCCCCGATACACGCGGTTTTTTCCGCTGTTACCTAATAACCTTTGACGATATTGAAAAGGATTATGCAAAACTTTTCCCTCATGACAATCCCGATATCCTGCCGCCGCACCGATCCTGATCGCAACCTGCGGCAACGCCTGCCTGAGGTACATGAACCACAAGGCTAATGAGTTCATGAAGTCGAGAAAAGGCTCTGGTTTTGCGTTCAATACTTTTCCCCGTAAAATCGAACAAAAAAGAGAGGTGTAAAACCTCTCTTTTTTATGATGACGATAAATTAAACCTATTAAGCGCAACAGTTAAATAAAAAAGGAGTGCAATTCAAATCTTACTGCCTGTTCTTTTCATGCCTTTCCGATAAACAGCCAGCAAACGCCCCTTATATCGCCCCTTTTGTTGCTCCCAAAAAAGTTCATCCCCCCCCGAAATCCGCAAAAAAGCCGTTTGATATGTGTGACACAGTACTCTGTTTATAACGCATTTTACAATTATATAAACCAAAAAAATAATCGGAGAGCGCAAAATTTTTGCACTCTCCGATCGTTTCTTACAAACCGAGAAGAATATCTTTTAATTGCGGAAACGTTGCGGCAAACCGTTCCGCGCCCGCTTCCAGAAGCTGCTCTTTCGTGCGGTATCCCCATAGTACGCTCACACTCCGCATACCTGCATTGTGAGCCGTCTGCACATCCGTGTCGCCGTCCCCTACAAAAACCGCTTCACTTTCCGAAACCCCAAGCTCCTTCAAAACCATGCGCGTGCTCGTCGGGTCCGGTTTGACAGGGATCCCGTCCCGATTCCCGAAAATCACGTCAAAACCAAAATCTTTTAAAAGCGTCTTTCCTAAAACATCCGCCGCCTGCTGCGATTTGTTCGTAACCACTGCAAGTTTTATTCCCGCGTTTTTCAGTGCGTCCATACACTCTTTTTCCCGCGGAAACGTCACGGTATGTTCGTTTTTACAGCAAAAATGGATCGGACAGTAAACATTCCGATAAAAATATTCCGCCTGCCCGCGCTTTTCTTTCGGCAACGCGCACTCCGCAAATTGCAAACCGCCATGCCCTACATATGCCCGCGTCTGTTCCATTGTGATCTTCGGACAGCCGTATTTCTCCAGCGCCGCATTCATGCACGCATTCAGGTCCGGCAATGTATCAAGCACCGTTCCGTCCAAATCAAAAATGACCGCTTTTATCATATGTTCGCCCGTCAGTCTTCCTCACATCTTTTCCGGCACGCCGATCCCCAACAGCCCCAACGCATTCTTCAACGTAATCAGCGTCGCTTCCGTCAACGCCAGACGAAATTCCCGCGTTTCTTTCTCCGCATTCAGGATCGAACAGTCAAAATAGAATTTATTATATACCTGCGCCAAATCCACGGCATAGCGCGCAATCAGGCAGGGTTCGTATTTTTCCAGCGCATCGTGCAGGACGTTCGGTAAATCCGCCAGCCTCTTGATAAGTTCAAATTCCTGCGGGCAGATCTCCCCCGCTTTCCAGGACACCGCCTTTCCGCCTTTCTCCAGCACACTGTTCGCGCGCGCACAGGTATACTGCACATAACACGATGTCTCGCCTTCAAAATTCAGCACTTTATCGTATGAGAACGTGATGTCTTTGATCTTATTATTATACAGCGCCCCGAAAATCACTGCCCCCACACCGACCGTCTTGGCAATAGCTTCCTTGTTCTCCAGCGAAGGATTCTTTTCCGTAATGATCGTCAATGCTTTTTGCACGCATTTTTGTATGACGTCTTCCAGATATACGACTTTTCCTTTGCGCGTAGACATCGATCCGTCTTCCAGTGACACCATGCCGTATGCGACGTGTACAAGATCTTTCGCCCATTCCTTGCCCATCAGTTCCAATACCTTGAAAAACTGCTTGAAATGCAAATTCTGCTGGTACGCGACAACGTACAGGCATTTATAAAAATCATAAGTCTTCTTACGGTAAATCGCCGCGGCAATATCGCGTGTGGCGTACAGGGATGCTCCGTCCGAACGCAGTATAATGCACGGCGGCATTCCGAACGCTTCCAGATCCACGATCTGCGCGCCCTCACTCTCCTTTAAAAGACCCTTTTCACGCAATTCGTCGATCACGGGCTGCATTTTATCATTGTAAAAACTCTCACCCGCCCAACTGTCAAAATGCACGTCCAGCATTTCATAGATCCTGCCCACATCCTTCAGGGTCAGTTCCTTGAACCAGTTGAAAAGTGCTACGCTCTCTTCGTCTTTTTCTTCGATCTTTTTGAAAAATGCGCGCGCTTCATCATTCAGCGACGGATCTTTTTCTGCTTCTTCATGAAAACGTACGTACAAAGCGTTCAGCGCCCGAAGCCCGCCTTTTTCTATATCCTCTTTCTTCCCCCAGCGCTTATACGCCGAGATCAGCTTTCCGAACTGCGTGCCGTAATCTCCTAAATGATTGATCCCGACTGGGTTATATCCTAAAAATTTGTGGAGTTTATAAAGAGAACTGCCCAGTACCGTCGTCGACAAATGCCCGATATGAAAAGGCTTCGCTATATTCACAGAAGAATAGTCGATACAGACAGTCCTGCCCTGCCCTTCTTCCGACGAGCCGTACTTTTCACGCTCCGCAAATATACGACTCAACGTCTGTTCCGCCCATACGGCACGGTTTATCTTGAAATTCACGTACCCGTTTACCGCACTCACTTGGGATACGACGTCATCCTTTTTATAATTGTCCGCAATTTCCTGCGCGATCAGCACGGGTGCTTTCCGCATCGTCTTAGCAAGCCGAAAACACGGCAATGCAAAATCTCCCATCTCCGTATTCGGCGGCAATGCCAACATCGAATAAATTTCATCTTCACTCAACTCTCCTGCCTGTATATGCGCGGCAATGTGTCTTTTAAAATCCATAACTACCTCTGTTTTGTGTTCGTTCTTTACAAGTTTATCATAAATTCAGCTTTTTGACAACTTTTTCAGCTTTTGCCCCGCCTTTTATTTTGATTATTTTCTTTTTTGTATTATAATAAAAGAAGTATGAACACTGCACGGCCCCCATGCCGTACACTGCACAGAGGTATTTATCATGAAATTAGGTGTCGTAGGTCTTCCGAACGTCGGAAAATCCACACTCTTTAACGCTATCACGCATGCGGGCGCAGAAGCCGCAAATTATCCCTTCTGCACCATCGAACCCAACGTCGGCGTCGTCGCCGTCCCCGATGAACGGCTGGACAAGCTCGCCGCCCTCTACGACAGCAAAAAAATCACGCCTGCCGTCATCGAATTTGTCGACATTGCGGGACTTGTCAAGGGTGCTTCCCACGGCGAAGGACTCGGAAATAAATTTCTTTCCCACATCCGCGAAGTTGATGCGATCGTCCACGTCGTGCGCTGCTTCGAAGACGAAAACATCACACACGTTGAAAACTCTATCGATCCCGTCCGCGATATCGGCACGATCAATCTCGAACTTATCCTCTCGGACATGGAAACCGTTCAAAGGCGGCTCGACCGCGCAAAAAATTCCGCCAAAGGCGGCGATAAAAAATTCCTCGCCGAAGCTGAATTTTTGCAGAAAGTTTACGATCATCTCTCCAAAGAACAGTGCGCCAGAACCATGCAGCTCTCCGAAGAAGAACAGGAATTCATGCAGAATTTGTTCCTGCTCACTTCCAAACCCGTCATCTACGCCGCCAATATCTCCGAAAAAGATATGGGCAAAGCCGACGCAGATCTGCCGTTCGTAAAGCAGGTGGAAGAATTCGCCACTAAAGAAGGCAGTGAAGTGCTCGTCATCTGCGCAAAAACAGAAGAAGAACTTTCCCAGCTTCCGCCCGATGAAGCCCAGATGTTCCTCGAAGAACTCGGGCTTACCGAAAGCGGACTTTCCCGCCTGATCAAAAAATCCTATTCCCTGCT
>CATYEP010000070.1 GCA_958405585.1 uncultured Eubacteriales bacterium | reverse complement strand
TGTCCTGGCGGACGCGGCGGAAGGAAAGGTTTCCGACGTGATCGCGCTGTTCTCGCAGTATGGCGAGAACGAGGCGGATTGCGCCGTTTCCGTTTCGGGAAAAGATTGTGCGTTCATCAAATTTGTGGAGCCTGAGTCGGAATACCAGAGTTCCGTGGACTTTGCTTCCTTTCTGGCACGTTCGCTGTGGGAGGAATTGGGGGTCCGCTGTCATATCGGAGTGGGCGGAATGTTTCGGCATTTTGAAGACGTCAGCGTATCTTATCAGCAGGCAAGTGCGGCTCTGCGCATGAGTTCTCTGTTCAATTCCAAGGGTTACGTGCACAGTTACAGAGAATTTCTTTTGGTTAAAATGCTGGAAGATATTTCCGAAACAAAGCTGGAAGAATATCTTTCGATCCTTCTGGAGGGGGACGCGCGCGAACTTCTCAAAGATGAAGACATGGTAAATACGGCGGAGGAATTTCTGGAAAATTCGCTGAATGTGAGCGAAACTTCGCGAAATCTGTATATGCATCGGAATACGCTGATGTATCGGCTGGACAAGATCGAGCGGGTTATGGGACTGAATTTAAGGAAGTTTTCGGACGCAGTCACATTCCGTATCATTACGATTTTAAACAAACTGGTTTAAAAACAGAAAAAATGCCCGAAGGCGGGCAGGGAGCTACAATATGGACGTTTACGAAAAGTCATTGGAACTGCACAGGAAACTTCGCGGCAAATACGAAGTGCGTTCGCTGGTGGAAGTGAAAGACAGGGAATCTCTTTCGCTGGCATACACGCCCGGAGTGGCGCAGCCGTGCCGCGAGATCGCGAAAGATGCGGATGCGGCGTATCTGTATACACGCAAATGGAACACGGTCGCGGTTGTTTCGGACGGAAGCGCGGTGCTGGGATTGGGCAATATCGGAGGATTGGCGGGGCTTCCCGTCATGGAAGGGAAAGCGATCCTGTTCCGTGAATTTGCGGGGATTGATTCCGTGCCGATCGTACTTTCCGGACAGGATGAAGACGATATCGTGAAAGCGGTGGAAATGATCGCGCCGACGTTCGGCGGGATCAATCTGGAAGATATCTGTGCGCCGAAGTGCTTCGCGGTGGAAAAGAAACTGAAAGAAAAGCTGGATATACCCGTATTCCATGACGATCAGCATGGTACGGCGATCGTCGTGACGGCGGCTCTTTTAAATGCACTGAAACTTGCAGGCAAGGAGCTTGATAAAGTTAAGATCGTGATCTGCGGTGCAGGGAGTGCAGGGATTGCGATCTGCAAGCTGCTTTTGGAAAGCGGGGCGGAAAATATTATCATGGCAGATCGGTTTGGTCTTGTCTGCAAAGGGGAAGAATGGCTTACTGACGCGCAGGCTGAGATTGCCGAGAGAACGAACCGCGCGCACCTTCGCGGCGAACTGAAAGAAGCGGTCGCGGGGGCGGACGTGTTTATCGGTGTATCGAAGCCCGGGCAGCTGAGCAAGGAAATGGTAAAGAGCATGGCGGAAAAGAGTATTGTCTTTGCGATGGCAAACCCCGAGCCGGAGATTTATCCGCAGGATGCATTGGATGCCGGCGCGTTCGTTGTCGGCACGGGCAGAAGCGATTTTCCTAACCAGATCAACAATGTCCTTGCATTTCCGGGTGTATTCCGCGGCGCTTTGGATGTGCGCGCAAAGGATATCAGCGAAGGCATGAAAGTGGCGGCGGCGCGCGCTTTGGCGGATCTTGTCGGCGAAGATCTTGCGCGCGACAAAATCATTCCGTCCGCGTTCGATCCGCGCGTTGCGCCTGCCGTGGCGAAGGCGGTGGCGGAACAGGCGCGCAGAGAAAATATTGCCCGCATTTGAGTTTGTCTGAAAAAGGATATTACGTATAGCGGTTTTTGCGTCGATTTTGACGCAAAAACCGCCGTATTTTATTATAAAAAAAGGAAAAAGGGGGAAAATAATGACATACGGCGAAATGCTGGAACTAGCGCGCTCAAAGCTGAATCCCGTGCGGATCGGTACATTCGATTCGACGGGTTTTGTTGCGGCGGTGCTGGAAGGGGCAAACGGGAAATACTATGCGGGCGTGAACATCGATCTTGCCTGCGGGATCGGCTTTTGTGCGGAGCGGAGTGCTGCGGCCGCGATGATCACGGACGGCGAACGGTCGGTACGGCGTTTTGTCTGTGTGGACGTGGAAGGAAAGCCTTTGCCGCCCTGCGGGGTGTGCAGGGAATTTCTGTTACAGCTTTCTCCCGAAAATGCGCAGGCGGAATTTCTTGTAAGTGAAAAACCGCTGAAAACCTGCCGGCTGGCGGATCTGATGCCGCTTCCGTGGTACAGGATAGAACAGGAAAAATAACAGGAGCGATAGTTATGGCACAGTTTGATCGGAACGGAAACGGCAACGACGGCAGAAACGAAACAGATTCTTTTTTTGACGGGCCGTCACAGGATATTCCTCCGCATGAGAATCCGGAGAAGCCGCAAGGGGGGGATAAAGAACAGAACGTTCGGCCTTCCTCAAACGGGGAAGCGACAAAGCGCAAAAATATTTTAAAAAAAGTAATTGCGGTAGTGCTTGCAGTGGCGGCGTTGGTGATCGCATTCTTTTACGGCATGCATTGCGCAGAGTACTTTTATGACGACGGGTTGAAATCGTTGCTTTGGTTCAAGGAGCGCGTGGAATCGGAATATTACCAGGACATTTCGGACGAAGATTTCTGGCAGGCGGCCATCGACGGGGTGGAGACGATTCTGGATCCCTATTCGCAGTATTTTACCTCCGACGAATATGACGAGGTTGTCAATTCCAACATGGGCATCATGGATGGGATCGGTTTGTCCTTTTTCATGAATACAAACAAAGTGGCGCGTGTTTCCCTCAATTCTCCCGTATTTTATGCAGAGAAAGATCCTAATTACCCGATGAATATAGAAACGGGGTTGTCCCTGACGGGGATCGGTACGCAGAAAGACAGTTTGACGAATGTATTTGACAGCGTGACATTACAGGAAGAGATGGCAAAATACAAATCGGGTGATACTGTGTACCTGCGCTTTACGGTGGAGACCGTGGAAAACGAAGAGGAACTGGCAGCGGCGCAGAGTACGGTGATCAGCGTGCGGCTTTCGCAATATGTGGAAAGCTATGTCCTTTATGCGGCGAACGGGAAAGCGTGGATGATGAAGTATGAAAATGAAACAGATCCTGGCGTCTGGACGGATGTTTCCGAATATGTTTCGGTGGACGAAAAAGTGTCCGGGAATACGGCATATCTGAAACTTGTGGAATTCAATGCGGGCGCGGCGAGCGAATTTACGCGGGCGTTGGAGCAGTTTAAGCAGGACGGGTGCGAAACGCTTCTGTTTGATCTTCGTAATGACGGCGGCGGAAGCCTTTCGGTCATGCAGAATATCAGCGCGCACCTGCTGAAAGACGCCGATTCGCAGAACGAGATCGTGCTGACGGCAAAATACAAAAACGGGCTCGTGGAGAATTATACTGCAAGCGGCAATGATTATAATACCTATTTTGACGGGAAGAAGATCTATGTGGCGGCAAACGGAAATACGGCTTCCGCTTCCGAAGCGTTGATGGGTGCCATGATCAGTTACGGTACGATCGGTTACGAAGATATTTTTCTGACCGATACGCCGAGCAAAGATGACCCTTCGGGCGACGGCTTTGCCAAAACGTACGGGAAGGGGATCATGCAGAGTTATTTTTACAATCCTTCGCTGGACGAAGCGGTCAAACTTACGACGGCGCAGATCTATTGGCCGAACGGCAATTCTATCCACGGAAAGGGGATCACGACGGAGGACGGTGAAGACGGAAAACATCCTACGGCTGTATTCGCTCAGAGTAACGGTGTATATGGTGATCCTGAACTGGATACGATTTTGAGTAAAGTTTCCTGAAAATAAAGCGGAAAACGTGTGCATCCGTAAGATGCGTACGGTTTGCTGTGGGTGTATCATAAATGCCGCGAGACGCAAAATTTTTGCGTCTCGCGGCATTTTGTTTTGCATTGCGTGAATACATCGATATCCGTATGTAAAAGCTGTTGCAGGTATCAGGCAAAATAGCGTGTGAGGGCATAGACGATTTCTTTGTCGGCTATGTCTGCGACGGGAGCAAAAGGGTTGGACTGTTCGGCGGAAATGTCGGGAGCGCTTTCGGAAGGGGTGCCTTGACCGAAAATACCGGAAAGCGCGCCGAGGTTTTTGGCGGTATCCGGGGAAAGGATTCCTGCCAGTTTTCCGAGGTCGGGCAATTTTCCGTCGGCGAGCGCTTTAAGTTCTCCGGCGTTGCGGCTGATCGTCCGAATGGCGTCATAAGCCGCCAGAATGTCTTTCCCTTTGACGTTTCCGATTTGCATTTGTTTAAATTTTTCGCTTTCGGCGAGTTTGCGCAGATCTCCTGTTTCCAGAAAGTCCGCAAGCGGTTTGAGCTGTGCGAAAGTATTTCTGTTTTTGGAATCTGCGGCCGCCAAAAGCAACAGGGTCAGCATGATGATTTCCATGGCATACTCCTTGCCAGGGGCAAAAGAAATCCCCGGCGCATATGATATGATTGTGTAATCTTTATCGGAGGTGCTTATGCAGGATTTTAACGATTTTGTGAAAAATTCTAAGGGAAAAACGGAAGGGATACCTTCCGATGTACAGGAAACAGCGAACACGATCGCCCGTGCGTTCGAGGGCAAAGGCGAGGCAGATATTCTGCGCGCGATCTATCAGGAAGCGGAACGCGGCAGAAAGGCAGGTACATTGACCGATGCGGAACTGGATAATTTTTACCGCGCCGTCGCGCCCATGCTGGATGGAGCCAAACGAAAAAAACTTGACCAGATCGTCAAAAAGCTCAAAAAAATGTAGTACATAGCACTTTCGGAGCAAGTGGGAAACTTTGTAATCTGGTTTTTCTCTGGCGCGCGGCCCTTGAAGCGGATGCGCGCCAGATTTTTGTATATTCGGATGATTTTCGTAAAACAGTATCCGAAGGATGCAAAAACGGAGCGATATGTACGGACATTCCGACAAAAAAGCGGGGAGTCAGGAAATGAAATACGGAACGGGGTATTAAAAGGAAAGAGACGGGATAAGATTGAAATCAGGAGACTTGAAAATGCTCAGGTATCGGCGGCAATTTCCCGTACGGCATCCAAAAAGATTTCAACTTCTGCAGCCGTGTTGAATTCGCTCAGGCTTGCGCGGATAAGTCCGTCCCGTGTGCCGAGCGCTTCGTGCATGCGCGGCGCACAGTGCAGACCGCCCCGCACGGCGATGTCATAATCGTCGGAGAGTCGCTGTGCAAAAAATTCCGATTGCAGGGTATCACAGGAAAAAGCAACGATGCCGAACGGATTGGGTGAAGAATAAACGCGGATATCCGATATTTTTTTGAGACCCTGGATCAGGTCGGCCGTCAGCTCTTTCAGGTATGTCCCGAGTTTCGGAAGCCTTGTCGTCAGGTACAGGATGCCTTCCGCCAGGGAAGCTGCGGCAGGGCAGGAAATGGTTCCTGCTTCCAATCGGTCGGGATAAAAATCGGGCATATTCGGGTTAAAACTTTCGCTTCCCGTGCCTCCGAAAAGCAGAGGTTCGGGCGAATACCGTTCGGAAAGAATCAGCGCCCCGCTTCCCTGGATGCCGTGCAGTCCTTTGTGTCCGGCAAGGCAAAGTGCGTCGATCCCCGAAGCCTGCATATCGATGGGGATGTGTCCGCCCGCCTGCGCGCCGTCGCAGATCATGATGATATTTTCGGGAAGAAGTGCGCGCACGGCATTGGGATCGATGCCCGTCCCCGTGACGTTGGACGCCAGTGTAAATACCGCGGCGATCGTGTTTTTTCGGACGGCTGCGGCTATGTCTTCCGGGGGGATTTTTCCGCGCCTGAGCGGTACGAACGTGATTTCGGCGATCCCTTCCCGTTCCAGATAAAAGAGCGGTCTGAGTACAGAATTGTGTTCGGCGACGGTAGAAACAATATGCGGTTTTTCGGATGACGCTGTGGCGTTTTTATGACGAAAAAGCCCGAATATTGCGTAGTTGAGTGCCTCGGTACAGTTTTTTGTCAGGATGACGCGCTCACAGTCGGGAGCCTTGAAAAAGTTCTGCAGAAGTTTTCTTGCACGCAGTACGTCCTGTGCGGCGGCAAGGGACAGGGTGTGACCGCTTCTGCCTGGATTGGCGCAATAACCTTGCAAGGTAGCTGTTACGGCGCGGATCACGCTGTCCGGTTTTTTTCCGCCCGTTGCCGCGTTGTCAAAATAAATCATGTGATCTCCTTTTTCTCCGTTTCGGACGGAGCAATCATTTTTTGGCGTGCTGGTAGAGGTTTTGAAAAACAATTTGCGCGCCTGCGTTCATATACTGTAATATATGCCGTAAAATTGAAAAATTGCAAAACGGCGCAACGAAGGAGAAAAAATGAGCAGTATTCTTGCGGTTTTCCGTTCGAGAGCACAGACTCTCGACTATGTCATGCGTTTGAAATCGAACGGGATCAATGCCGCGGCGGTTTCCACGCCCCGTGAAGCAAACGTGGGATGCGGGCTTTCCGCAAAGATCGGCACTTACGATCTTGCGCGGGCGCGCAATGTTCTGGCGTATTGCAACCGATCGGCGTTTGTCGGATTTTTCCGCGTGGAAAATAATTGCGGCAGGACATACGTTTACCCGGTCTGATCCCGAAAATTTTACCATGTATGCAAAATTTCTTGTATTGCGTACTGATTTGTGTTAAAATAGCGGCATGGAAGAGCAAAAAAGAAAGCAGGCTTTGCAGATCTTATCGCAAATCTATGCCGATGCGCGTCCGGCGCTTCATTATAACACAGCATATGAATTGCTCGTGGCGGTCATATTGTCGGCGCAGTGCACGGACGAGCGCGTGAATAAGGTTACGGCAGAGCTTTTCAAAGAGCATAATACTCCCGAAACCATGCTGGAACTGACGCAGGAAGAATTGGAAAAATACATATTCTCCTGCGGTTTATACAAGAGCAAGGCGGCACATATTCTGTCCGCCTCGCGCGATATCGTGGACAAGTTTTCCGGCCAGGTACCTTCGGGGTTTTCAGACCTGAAATCGCTTGCGGGCGTAGGGCAGAAGACGGCGAACGTCGTTTCGTCTGTGTGGTTTGAAAAAGATGCGATCGCTGTGGATACACATGTGTTCCGCGTGAGTAACAGGCTCGGATTGGCAAAGGCGTCCACGCCTGCAAAAACGGAAGAACAGCTGAAAGTATCCATTCCGCAGGAGGATTGGTCGAAAGCGCATCATTGGCTGATCTGGCACGGAAGAAGGATCTGCCATTCCCAGAAACCCGATTGCGGGAATTGTCCTTTGTCGGATTGCTGTGATTATTATGCGGACAGGCAGGAAAAGCAAAAAGGAGAGCAATAACAATGGCATCGTTGTTTACGGATAAAGTAAAGATCACGATCAAATCGGGTGACGGCGGCGACGGTATGAACTCTTTCAAGAGTTTCAAAGGCTTTGCCAACGGCGGCCCGGACGGCGGTGACGGCGGCAAGGGCGGCGACGTCTATATTGTCGGGGACAAGGATAAAGGCGATCTGATCGATTTTCGGTTTGGCGCGAAGTTTACGGCAGGCGACGGAGAACGCGGCGGAACAAATAACCGATTCGGAAAAGGCGGGGATGACGTGGTGATCTCGGTTCCGCTCGGCACTCTTGTGCGGGACGCGGAGACGGGAAAAGTTCTTTGCGATGTCTATACGGACGGAGAAAAGAAACTTCTTGCCCGCGGCGGCAACGGCGGCAAGGGAAATGTGCGCTTTACGACGGCGCGCCGTCATGCGCCGCATTTTGCGCAAAAGGGGCAAAAAACGCAGGTTCATACATTGATACTCGAACTCAAAATGATCGCCGATGTGGGGATCATCGGGTTTCCGAATGTGGGGAAGAGTACGTTGCTCTCCAAGATCTCGGCGGCAAAGCCGAAAATTGCGAACTATCATTTTACGACGCTTTCACCCAATCTCGGAGTTGTGCGGTATTATGACAAATCGTTTGTGGCGGCGGATATTCCCGGTCTGATCGAGGGCGCGGCGGAAGGCGCAGGCCTCGGGCATGATTTTCTGCGGCATATCGAACGTACGCGCATGCTTGTACACGTGGTAGATATTTCGGGCATGGAAGGGCGTGATCCGTACGAAGATTTCAAGAAAATAAATGCGGAGCTGAAACAATACAGCCCCAAACTTGCGGCTTTGCCGCAATTGGTCGCGCTCAATAAATGTGACGTATTCGGGGCGGAAGAGAATGTGAAAGCATTTAAAAAGAAATGCCGCAAGTTTAAAGTATTTCCGATCACGGCGGTCACGGGCGAAGGTACGAAAGAGCTGATCGAAGCGATTTTTGCAGTGCTGGAAACTCTGCCTCCTGCCGAGCCTATCCCTGCGGATGAGTTTGAATACGATACTCCGGACATCAACGAATTTTTCATCGATAAGGATGATGAAGAAAATGTCTGGTATGTTACGGGCGGATTGGTGGATATGCTGGAAAGGAACGTGGTTTTATCCGATCCCGATTCAATGGCATATTTCCAGAAAGTTTTGAAGGACAAGGGTGTGATCCGCGAGCTGAAAAAACGCGGCGTTGCGGAGAATGACACTGTTGTCGTAGGCAATGTGGAATTTTTGTTTAAGGAATAAAAATGACCGCAAAATGCGGGTACGTACTTTCGTTTTGCGGTAAAAAAGGAAGATTATATGCTGACAAGCAAACAGAGAAGTAATTTGAAGAGTATTGCGGCGAATCTGGATCCGGTGGCGCAGTGCGGAAAGAACGGGATCGGGGAGAATATGGTCAAGTCGCTTTCAGATGCGTTGGAAGCGCGCGAGCTGATCAAGGTGAACGTTCTGACGAATGCGGAAGACGATGCAAAATCGCTGGGAGCAGAACTGGCAACGGCGCTGAGAGCGGAATGCGTGGCGGTGATCGGACGGAAAGTGATCTTGTACCGCCGTTCTTCGCGCAAAGATTTTAAGCATATCGA
>CATYEP010000069.1 GCA_958405585.1 uncultured Eubacteriales bacterium | reverse complement strand
ACAGATTGCCTTGCATGGTTTTTATCACATGGCTTGTCCGTTTTCACGGACAGCAGAGGGAATGTGAAAGATGTGCAGCTAATTCAATTTCAGGAGAATAAAAATCCCCTTCACTTTCCATGCCGAAAAATGAAGGGGTTGCACACCTAAATTTTTAATTTTTCATTAATTTTTTTAGTTTTTCTAAAATCTTAAGTTTTCGCTTATGAACTGCATTATGATAAATACCAAGTTTTGCTGCATATTCGCGTTCACTCATTCCGTCAAAATAGATTGCTTTGATCAGTGCTTGCTCGTCTGGATTTAACTTTTGAAATAAACCCAATAACATTTCAACCATAATATGACGCTCTACTTCCTCTTCCGGACTCTTGTTCTGGTCAACCAATATATCCTCCCCGTTAAACTCATCCGTAGTCAACGCGTCATAGGAAAAGGTTCCAACTTCTTTCGCTTGTTCCGCTATGTACCGCTCCCTCCTCTTTTCCTTATAATATAATTTATACTCCTCTTTAGTTACCTCCATCAACATACCGTGCAACGGTAAAAAATATTTTTCTTTGTAACCGTTACGCTCTTTTTCTCTGTGTTGCAACTCCATAAAAGTTATTTCAATATATTGTCCGTTTTCCAGGACAAATACCTTTTTAGGCGAGTATTTCAATGATTTTTCCTCCTGTATGATTTTTGAATTTTGATTTTCAAAAATCTGACAGGAGGTCCACGAATTGGAAAAATGCAATATAAAAAAACACACTTGCTTTTCGACATAGCAAGCCGACTCGCAAGTGTGTTTGTTAATCTATATTCAGTTCTAAATTGAACGGGGCGCTTAATTTTAAAGTTATTATAATCCCCGTCATCAATTATTATTCTTTTGATTGAAATTTCTTTAAAACATTTCTTCTTCCCTTATCGTATAAAAAAACACAGTGCATGATTTTAAAAATCATTAGCACTGCGTCTTGCGTCCGGCTGTTACGTTTATATATCTATTTCATGAACCAATTTTACCTTATAATGTTCTAAATTTATTAGAAATTGTTTTTTACACCATGGGCAGAATAATAAAAAATTCTGCAACACTGTATCATATAAAACTTTAATTTTAGTTTTTCTTTTACAGTTTGGACAATAAATCCATTTTACCATACTCATCTTGTAATAGTTACTTTTTTAAGTGCTCGCGGGCTATCGGGATTTAAGTTTTTCAGGCAACTTACCTTGCAGGCGAGCATCTGCGTTATCAGCGCAAATACAAAAACCTCTTCACTTTCATCTCCCGCCTGCGGAACAAGTATTTTCTTTGCCTTCATTCCTTTAAAAGACTCGCCGTCGTCCGTTATGATATACAGATCCGCACCCAGTTCCTCCATCTTTTCCGCGCATTTTATGTAATCTTCCCGATGTGCTTCCTCCATTTTCTTTGCCATCGATCGGCTGGATGCGTATAATATTACCTTTGTCCCTTCGCTGATCATTGCCATCGGACCGTGATAAAAATCTGAACTGTGATATGCTCGCGCTCGGATGTAGCAAGTTTCCTGCAATTTCAGTCCGCATTCAAATGCTATCGCCGCTGAGATACCCCGCGAAAGGATAAAGCATTCTTGCGCCGTTGAAAATGCTTTTGCCATTTCATCTGTTTCCTGATCAAGATGCGCTACATGTTTTTGTAAAAACTCTCCGATCATATCGGCACCGTTTTTTTCCTGCAATGCGTGCACCAATAAATACGACAAGTACAACTGACAGGTAAATGTTTTTGTTGCCGCCACGCTCTTTTCTTCGCCTGCATAGCAACAAAGATGATATTTCGCAAGTTTTGCCAAGGGACTCTTTTCATCATTCGTGATTGCAACCGTGACCGCACCCTGCGCATTTCCGGCTTTCACGATCTCCATAACATCCGCGGCCTTTCCGCTCTGCGAACAGGCTACGATCAGCGAATCTTTCAATTTCAGCTTTGCTCCGTACATTGTTATCGTACTCGGTGCGCCCGATGCCACAGGAATACCCAGCAAACTTTCTGTCAGATATTTCAAATAGATCATGGCATGATCGCTGGTCCCTCGCGCTGCCGTATAAATATTGGTGATCTCATGCGCCTCGATTTCACCTGCTATGCCGTTTAAAACTGCCGCGTTTTTCTCCCGCAACGTATCCAAGATCTCTGGCGCTTCATTCAGTTCCTTCCACATCAATGTTTCTCTGTATTCCATCTTATCTGTCCTCTGAATATTTTTGTATCGTTTCCCGTACCGTTTTTTCAAACCTTTGTATAAAACCCGCGATATACTCCGTAATATCGATCGATGTATCCTCTATCAACGGTGCCAAATCCATCGCATAATTGAGTCCCGTATACGTATCGCACGCATGACTTGCGGAAAACGTTGCATTAGCAAGCCTTCTGCCTTCCGCCGCAAGGTCGTACCGCTTGCCGCCTGTGATCTGACTGTCAAATATCGACGAAAGACACCTCGACAGGTTCGAATGCCCGCCGCAATCCAGATATACTTTTTCTTCGTCACTCACCCAGTCCAGATCTCTCCACACTTCGCAGCCGTCTACCTTTTCCGGCCTTTCCTTTTTGTCCAATAACCGCACTGCCTCTATCACTTTCAGCGCCGTCGCCACGTGCGTTTCATGCTTATCTGCTAAATTGTGCGTATATACATATTTCGGCTTCGCTGCTTTCAGAATGCTCAAAAAATCCGAAATAATGTTTTTGTTTTCTTTTTTCTTCACTTCCGCGGAAGAATATCCCAATAAAATCTGCGCACCGTATTCTCCTACGAACGCCGCTTTCTTTTGTTCTGTAATGCGGATCTTTTTCATATCTTCGTCCGTATAATTTGCGTAAATATCGCTTCGCGGACTACCAGCGCCATCTGTCGTCACCACGCCGCAAAACCATTTATCTTCCTTTCCGAAACACTCCGCGATCGGGGAATACGCCATAAACTCTATATCGTCCTGATGCGCTGAGATCGCAAGGTGCGTTGTTCGCGAAAGCGCTTTTCTTTCTTCCGCTCCGTCCGGAATATATAATACGGCTTTTCCATTTAATTTCATACTCTTTTTTCAACCTCGCTCTATGAAATCTTTTCCGCTTGCTGTCTTTTTAATTTTTGTCTTACTTTTATTTTTACTTCTGCGGCTTTCCACCGATTTTTATCTGTCCATTGCAAGTTTTGCCGCGCCGTAAATCCCGGCATCGTTGCCAAGGCTTGCGGTTTCTATTTTTACCGGAGCATATGCCCCTTTGCCTAAAATCAGCTCGTTTACCCACTTTTCAAGCGGCTTTGTCAAATTCTCTTTTTCGGCACTGATACCTCCGCCCAGCAATATCGCCTGCGGACGGAATATATTGATGATATCCGCAATTCCTTCCGCCAAATATCCGATATACTTTTCCAACACTTGCTCTGCCGCAGTATCGCCAAGCCGCGCGGCTTCAAACGCGGTCTTTCCGTCTACCGCCGAAAGCTTTCCGCCGCAAAGCTTCCACATCCGGCTTAATTTATTCTCTCGCATCGCCTGTTTTGTCTGCCTAACCAAGGCACTTGCCGAAGCATACATTTCATAGCACCCGCGCCGACCGCACGAACACCCCATCCCGTCACACCGGATGGTCATATGTCCCAGCTCCGCTCCTGCTCCGCAGTTGCCTTCAAATAGTTTGCCGTCTATTACGATTCCGCTTCCGATCCCCGTTCCAAGCGTCAAAAGAACAAGCGATTCATACTTTTTTCCCGCACCGAACGCGTATTCACCCAACGCAGCCGCATTCGCGTCATTAGTCAAATACACAGGCATTTCCAGCGCAACGGATAAATCTTTGGCAAGCGGTCTGTTTTCCCAGCCTAAATTATTGCTTGTAACGACTATTCCTTTCTTTCCGTCAATTACCCCGGGCGACCCGATGCCTGCGCCTTCCAAGCGCACTCCACCTTTCGACGCAAGTTCTCGCACACTGCGCGCAATCATTTCTACTGTTTTAATATACTCAGAGCCTTTGGGCGTTTCTGTTTTTTCTTTTCTATGTATATTGCCAGTTTCGTCAATAACACTTAATTTTATATACGTTCCGCCCAAATCGATCCCTGCATAATACCGCATACTATAATCCTTACTTCAAGTGTAATTTAATAATGGTCTTTAGCTAAATTCTATTCATTTAATAATTTTTAAATATTTTTTAATGCCGGATACATTTCTTGAAAAACTTTATATTTTTTATCGTATAAAACTGCTATGTTTTTATCGGGCAAAATACTTTCTTGTACTTTCACGATTGCTTTTGCCACATCTTTTACCGATATATATTCTCCGCACCCGACCATTGCAAGCATTGCGACGCCATAAGTAGGGCCTTGCTCCGTCTGCGGTATATCGACGGGCATATTCATGACGTTTGTTACAATTTTTCTCCACAAATGATTTTTTTCACCGCCTCCGCAAAGTTTGGTCTTCTTTATTTCAATACCATTTCTTCTATCCGCTTCCAGACAGTCTTTCAATGCAAACGTCGCTCCTTCCAATACTGCCAGCGTCATTTGCATTCTTGTAGTGTAGGACGCATGCCTATAAAAACACCATGCGCGTTCACGTCGTTGTGCGGACTTCGCTCCCCCATCAGATACGGCAGAAAATATACTTCGTTACCATGCATTTAGCTCGCCGCCGATAGGATACACCCCATCAGATGCCAGCCTCCGTACGCATGGCAAAAACTGTGCAGTGCATTTACTTTATCTTCATCATATTGTTCGACCGAAACGAACAGCGTTCCGCTCGTCCCCAATAAAACACTATATCCGCCTTCGCCGACCTCGCCCGTGCCCACTGCCGCCGCGGCATTGTCGTCCGCATCAGCAATGATTTTCACACTTTCTGAAAGTCCCAACTCCTTCGCGATTTCTTTTTTCAGTGTGCCCACTGCTTCGAAAATTTCATATAGTTTCGGGAGGATTTCTTCGGAAATGCCGATTTTCCTTTCCGATCACTTCGATCAGATCTTTCGTCTGCTTTTCCGTCCTGCCGTCGCTCTATAAGATAGCGGGACGAATGACTTTATCGTCCTTATCCAATACAATCTTCGAAGAGCGTTACCGCATCTTCGCCGTTCTGATAAACTCGCTGAGCGCTCCGTAGATATCTACTTCGCAGGATACGGGAATTCTTTTTTCCTGTCAATCTGCTGTTCACATAGCAAAGCACAAAACCAAACTGTATCTTAAATGTAGGCCAGCATTTGCCCGCGATCCGCATAATTGCACCCCGCGGTCGTGGATACTTTGACCTTTTCGATGATTTCCCCGGCCTCGTTTACCAAACCGTATATTTGATATACGTCCCTCCGAAGTCGATCCCGAAACTTGTTTCCTTCATAATAACGCATTTGCCGCATGGAAGGAGGCGACCGCTGCGCGCGTATTCTGTTCTATTTCCCCGGCGTTCCCCTTCATCATCCAGGAGCCGCCGCAGGCAAAGATTTTGGGAAAGGAGAGATATTCGTTCATGTTTTCGAGACTCACCCCGCCCGTGGGCATAAACCGCACCTGCGGGAACGCAGCCGAAAGCGCCTGTATCGTTTTCAGCCCGCCGAAGTTCCCCGCCGGGAAAAATTTGAGGTGTGTCAGATTCAGCGAAAGCGCCTTCATGATCTCCGTGGGCGTCACCACCCCGGGAAGGTACGGAACATCCTTCTCTCTGCAAACTTTGGCGACCTCTTTGGAAAGCCCGGGCGACACGATGAACTTCGCCCCCGCCTTGATTGCCCGTTCGCACTGCTCTCCGTTTATGACCGTTCCCGCCCCTACAAGCATATCGGGGTATTTTTTTACCGCCAGTTTTATCGCTTCCTCCGCACACTCCGTGCGGAAGCAGATCTCCGCCAAGGGTAGCCCGCCCTTGACAAGCCCTTCCAGCATTCCTGCCGCGTCCTCGATTTTTTGTATCGTCACCACGGGCACGATTTTATACTGTTCTATCTTTTTAAGTACGTCATCCATGTTTCCTGTCCTTCTCCACCGCCTCGAACAAGCCGTTCAGGTACGCCGCGCCCAGCGCACGGTCGTATAATCCGTACCCCGGCTTTCCGTCTTCGCCCCAGATGTTTCTGCCGTGGTCGGGGCGGACATACCCGTCGAAATTATTTTCCACGAGCGCCTTTACGATGCCGTAAATGTCCAGATCGCCCGCGCCCGTCAGGTGCCCCGCCTCCGCAAAGTCCGTTTCACCCTCGTACTTTAACTGACGAATGTGCGCAAAGTAGATCCTGTCCGCATACTTTGCCGCCATCTTCGGCAAATCGTTGAATCTGCCCGCGCCCAAGCTGCCCGTGCAGAAGGTGATGCCGTTGTGCCTGTTCGGCACGGCGGCAAACAGGTTGTCGTAACTCTCTTCGTTCACGATGATGCGGGGAAGCCCGAACATATCCCAAGGCGGGTCGTCGGGGTGGATCGCCATGTTGATCCCCGTTTCGTCGCACGCGGACAAAATGCCGTTTAAGAAATATACGAGGTTTTCAAACAGCTGCTCGTGCGAGACACCGCGATACTCTTCCAACAATCCGTTGAGCTGTTCGTGGGTGTAACTTTCGTCCCAACCCGGTAAGTGCAGGTTTTTCGCATCGAGCGACAGGAGCGTTTCGTGCCTGTAGCAAAGGCAGGTGCTGCCGTCCGCGTTTTTGCGCTTCAGGTCGGTGCGCAGCCAGTCGAACACTGACATGAAATTATAGCAGATGCACTTTACACCGTATTTCCCTAAATTACGAATCGTCTGCGCGTAGTTGACGATGAGTTTTTCCCTTGTCGGCTTTCCGAGCTTGATGTCCTCGTGCACGGGCACGGATTCTATCACTTCCATCTTCAGCCCCGCTCTGTCGCACAGACTTTTCAGACGGGCGATCTTCTTCTCTTCCCACACTTCGCCCACGGGCGTATCGTATACCGCCGTAACCACACCCGACATGTTCGGAATCTGCTTTATGTACTCCAACGGGATAGAATCTTTCTCCCCGTACCAACGAAAGGTCATTTTCATTATAGTTGTTCCCCGTAATTATCGTTTTACCTGTGCGAACTCGCAGCCGCTTGCGAGCTGCAATATCTGCTCTTTATCGACAAGGCAGCAATCCCCCTCGACCGAGTGTTTCAGACAGCTCGCCGCCGTCGCAAACCGAACCGTCTGTTCCAATGTATAACGGTTGCCTATGCCGTACAGCACCCCCGCAGCAAACGCATCGCCCCCGCCAATCCGATCGACCATTTCGATGAGGTATTCGCTGCTCCTGTAAAAATGTTCTCCGTCGTAAATGGCTCCGGAAATCATGTTGTGCGTCGCGTCGAAAGTCTTGCGATAGGTAAATGCGACCATGCCGAGCGAATACTTCCTGCACATATATTCGGCGACCTGTTCGCGCGGCGCGCTGAATAATTCCTTCGCTTGATATTCGTTCGTAATGCACAAATCGACATAGTTTTGCAAAAAATTTTCCATGACAGAGCGGGCAGATTCCTCGCTCCACAGTTTACTGCGGTAATTTACGTCGCAGGAAATCCGAACGCCTTTTTCCTTCGCCTTTTCGCAGGCGTTCTGCGTGATGCACTCCTCCCGCATGCCAAGCGCCGGTGTAATGCCCGTGAAATGAAACCAGTCGGCACCTTCAAATATTTTGTCCCAATCGTATTCCTCAGCTTCGGAACAGGCAAACGCCGAATTCATGCGGTCATACACAATATTGCTCGCACGCCTGTCTGCACCCCGCTCCGCATAATAAATACCCAGCCGATCGCCGCCGCGGAGAATGCTGCCAATATCCACGCCGTATCTGCGAAGTTTATTGACCGCAGCCTGCCCCAGTTCGTTTGCGGGGACTTTACTGACGAACTTTGCCTCTTCACCCCAGAATGCAAGCGCTACCGCCACATTCGCCTCCGCGCCGCCGTATTCCACCTCAAATGTTTCCGCCTGCAACAGCCGCCTGAATCCCGGCGGCGTGAGCCGCAGCATGATTTCCCCGAGCGTTACTGCTTTCATTGCGCTATACCCCCGAATAGGCGGAAAATCCGCCGTCCACGGGAATGACCGTACCCGTCACGAAACCACTCGCCCTGTCGTCCGCAAGCCACAAAAGCGCGCCCACAAGGTCGGAAATCTCTCCGAATTTCTTCATTGGCGTAGCCGCCAGAATCTTCATCGTCCGCGCTGTGGGTTTGTTCTCTTCGTCGAACAGCAGACCTCGGTTTTGGTTTGTTACAAAGAACCCCGGGGCGATCGCGTTCACGCGGATATTGCAGGGCGCAAAGTGTACCGCCAGCCACTGGGTAAAGTTGGATATCCCCGCTTTTGCTGCCGAATACGCAGGAATTTTAGTGAGCGGGCGATAGGCGTTCATGCTTGATATATTGATAATATTTCCGCCCGTTTTAACCATGTCCTCCGCAAACACCTGCGTGACAAGAAATGCCGTCGTGATGTTCAAATCGAACACGAACTTGATGCCGCCCTCTTCGAGCTTGAAAAAATCTTTTATCTCCTGTGTGTCCTCGGTCATAGTTTCGTTGTCCGTGGTAGCGCGCGGGTTATTCCCGCCCGCGCCGTTGATGAGGAAGTTGACCTTGCCAAACGCTTCCTCGACGTTATCCTTTGCGGCGGCGATACTGTCCTTGTTCAAACAGTCACACCTTACAGCGATGGCATTTTCGCCGATTTCGTCCGCAATCTTCTTCGCCGCGTCGAAATTGATATCTAAAAGCGCGACTTTCGCTCGGCACGCCGCGAGCGCTTTTGCAAATTCGCCGCAGATGACGCCGCCTGCGCCCGTGATCGCTATAATTTTATCGCTCAAATCTACTCTGAAAGGCAATTGCATCCTTAATCCTCCTTTTGCGGCTGCGACCGCCGCGCACGTTTTTGTTCGATTTTCTCCGCAGTTTCCTTTATCATCCATTAACCACCACAGGCGAAGATTTAGGGAAATGTTAGGTATTCCTTCATATTGTCGAGTCTTACCCCGCCCGTTGACAGAACCCGTACCTGCGACACGATATTCGCCCCCCTTGATTACCCGCTCGCATCTGCGTCTTTGAGTTTCTATATCGACAACACCTCTGTTTTCAAAAAGAAGTTTGGAAATACATCCAAACTTCTTTTGTGTTACTCTTTTA
>CATYEP010000068.1 GCA_958405585.1 uncultured Eubacteriales bacterium | reverse complement strand
ATATTCATATTCCATTTTGCAAATCGAAATTTCGGTATTGTGATTTTACTTCGTATCCGGGTAAAATCGGGTACGCGGATGCCTACATGGCATGTGTTTATAAAGAAATGAAGCTGCGTGCGCCCGAGCTTAAAGAAAAAACCTTTGATACGGTATATTTCGGGGGCGGTACACCGTCCGTTATTGATGCCATGTCCATTGTCGGGTGCATGAATCTGATTCGATCTGATTATAATTTAGCGAAGAATGCGGAAGTCACGATCGAGATCAATCCGGGAACAGTGGATGAAAAGAAAATTGCTCTGTATAAAAAGGCCGGGATCAATCGGTTTTCAATCGGCCTGCAATCGGCGAATGATACGATTCTGGAGGATATCGGCCGCATACATACAGTCGATGATTTTGTGAAGGCGTGTGCAATGCTTGCAGGCGCCAACAAGAGCGCGGACATTATGATCGGGCTTAAAAATCAAAGACAAGAGGATATATTTCATTCGATCGATCTGGCTGTTGATTGCGGTGTAAAACATACATCGATGTATACCCTGACTCCGGAGGACGGAACTCCGATGTATTCGGATTATCTGAATGGTGAATTGCCTGATTCGGATGAGGTTGCGGATCAGTATGAAAAGGCAAGAGAGTATTTAAAAGCGAAAGGATTTTCCCGCTATGAAGTTTCGAATTTTGCTGTTCCGGGATATGAATCGCGGCACAATCTCAATTATTGGAGAAGGGGCGAATATATAGGATTCGGGGTTGCGGCAAGTTCTTTTATGAACAACAGAAGATTTACCAATACGCGTGATCTCGACGAATACATGAAATGTATCATGACAAATTATTACCCCGTGGTCGATGATGCCTTGATCGAGGGGGATGACGCTAAATTTGAAATGGTCATGCTTGCTTTGCGTACGGCAGAAGGGTTGAGCCTTGCGAAATATAAGAACACGTTTGGGACGGATTTTCCTGTCGATTTTTTCGAAGCGCTGAAAAAGAATGTCCAATATCTTATCTGTGAGAACGGAAGAGTGCTTATAAAGGATGAATATTTATACGTGCAAAATTCTATTCTGATGGATTTCTTGCGGTAATGCGAAGTACTATGTGTGATATAATTGAATGGTTTGGATAAAAATAAAGCCCATTGAAGGGCTTTATTTTGCTATGCGGCAGGAACATGAATATTAAGGTATGAATACTCAGTGATCATGGATATTCAAGGTATGAATACTCAGCGATCATTGTCCCTTTCCGCGGTCAGATCTCTTTATTATATTTTAAGTCAGCCGTTGGGTTCTTTTTTGTTTTCAAGTCAGGATTTGGGTTGTTTTGTAGCAAGCACTTCACCGGTCTCAGCGTCGGCGAGTATCGCAAACGTATTCCCGTTGCGATCTGTCAGACCGATATAATAGTAGCATTCGTTGTTTTCGTACAAGAGCCTTACGTAGATTTCTGCGCAAAAAACGTTCCCGTCGGACAGCTCGTTGAACGGATCGGGTTCTTCGGCAGATACTTTTTTCAGAAGATCGGACAAAGAGAGGATGTCGTCGCCTTTAACGCTTTCAGCCTGAATGGAAACGGAAGCAGCTTCGTCCGATTCCGTATCGATAAAAGTAAATACAATTTCTTTCTCTTGCGGTGCGGGAATGGATTGCGACCATGTGTGGACCATTTTTACGCTGTCGAAGGATAGTTCTCCTTCATAATTTTTTTCGCCTAAGGAAAATTGAACGATGTATGTCTTTGTGTTGTCTGGGGTGGAAAACGCCAGTTCGAACATGTCGCTCATGTCGGCAGCGTTTCCGTCCGCCTGATAAGGATATTCTTTTTGGGAACAGGATGCGAATACACTGTAATCTCCGCTCGATCCGTAAAAGATATCGCTCCTGTATTCAGAGACATATTTTGTCAGATCTGGGGTTCGGCTGCATCCTGCGGCGGGGATCAGTGCGAATAAACACAGGGCCAGCATTCCGGTGAACAGAATTTTTTTCATGGTTACCTCGATGAAATTTTTTGTTTATACTATTCTATGGCGCAGTGGCGAGGAAAATGCGGATTTATATCGGGAAATTTTATTCATAGTGTTGCTTTTTTTACTTGATTATGGTAAAATAATCAAAATTCAACACAAGGGGCTAAGAGCAGCCCGGAGAGCGTTTGAATCGGGAGAGGTGCCGTGTAAACCGAAATTTGTGATTTGCGGTTTTCGGGACAGATCCGGGGAGCGATTTGCATGGGAAAACTGATTGTTAAAACGGCGGCGATCACGCTTGCCTGCATAATTGCGCTTGCGTTGATTTTGTTCGGCGTATTCAGCTTGTTTTTTCCTTCGGTGATGGTGGTCGTGACGGATAAATTGGGAATGGAATCTGCATGCGCGTCGTACAGTGTTTCGCAGTATAAAAAGAGCGGAACGATCGAGGATTTGTCCGTTGCGGTAAAGCGCAGTTATGCGGCAGCTCATTATGAGGATTCTGCGTTTTACGGTAAGATCCTGATCAATGACGACGGGTTCTCTGCTTTTTGTGATTTGACCGATGCACAGATGAGTCCGGCGGAAGAATTGATCATGGGGAGTACAGGCAATTATTATATAGGTATTACAGTTGCGTCGCAGTATTATATCGGATCGGACGAAGCGATCGATACGGCATTCGGAGCGTTGGGCGATAGTTTTAAGGAAAATAATCCGGTAGTATTTCTTGTAAATGCAGCGAAAGGTCGGGAAGATAAAGAATTTTGCGGGCAGGTTCTGGAGCGGTTGAACGCATTGAATCCTCAGGCAGAGGATGAAAAATATTTTGAAGATTATAAAAATGCTTTGGAAGAATATTGCCGTTAGTATTTAATTTGTCTTAGTTTTACCTAAAATAGAGAATAAAGAAGAGGAGATGCTTATGAACAAGATTGTGCAGGAAGGATTGACATTCGACGATGTATTGCTGATCCCTGCGGCATCGGATGTATTGCCGTCTGGGGTGAAGCTGAATACGCAGCTTACGGATGATATTTCGTTGAACATACCGCTTATGAGTTCCGCAATGGACACGGTAACGGAGAGCCGGCTGGCGATAGCTTTGGCGAGGGAAGGCGGCATAGGCATTATCCATAAAAACATGACGATTGAAGAGCAGGCCAGCCAGGTTGACAAAGTAAAGCGCAGTGAGCACGGTGTTATTACGGATCCGTTCTTTTTGTCGCCGGACAACAGTGTACGCGAAGCGGTTGCGTTGATGGAACGTTATAAGATCAGCGGGGTTCCGATCACGAAGAACGGGAAGCTGGTCGGGATCCTGACGAACCGTGATCTTCGGTTTGAGAGTAATTATGATCAGCCGATCGACAATGTTATGACGAAAGAGAATCTTGTGACGGCTCCGGTAGGCACATCTTTGGAGGAAGCGCAGAAGATACTCGGCAAGCACAGGATCGAGAAGTTGCCGATCGTAGACAAAGACGGATATCTGAAAGGTCTGATCACGATCAAAGATATTGAAAAGAGTATACAGTATCCGAATTCGGCGCGCGACAAAAACGGCAGGCTTCTGGTCGGAGCGGCGGTGGGAACGTCTGCGAATACGATGGAACGCATTGCGGCTTTGGTATCGGCGAAAGTGGACGTGATCACGGTGGATACGGCGCACGGACACAGCAAGGGAGTTATCGAGGAAGTTGCCAAGATCAAAGCGAAATATCCGACTTTGCCGTTGATAGCCGGAAACGTAGCGACGGCTGAAGCGACGAAAGCATTGTTTGATGCAGGTGCGGACGTAGTGAAAGTGGGTATCGGGCCCGGATCGATCTGTACGACCCGAATTGTGGCGGGGATCGGTATGCCGCAGCTGACGGCTATTATGAACTGTGCGGAGCAGGCGGACAAGATGGGCAAGCGTATCATCGCGGACGGCGGTATCAAGTACAGCGGAGATATTGTAAAGGCGATCGGCGCGGGTGCTTCGGTGGTAATGATCGGCAGTTTGTTTGCCGGTACGTTGGAAAGCCCGGGAGAAATCGAGATTTATCAGGGCAGAAGTTTCAAGGTTTACCGCGGGATGGGATCTCTGGGCGCAATGGCAGCGGGCAGCAAAGACAGGTATTTCCAGGAGAATGCGCAGAAGTTTGTGCCGGAAGGCGTAGAAGGGCGCGTTCCTTACAGGGGCAGTCTTGCGGATATCGTATTCCAGATGATGGGCGGATTGCGTGCAGGTATGGGATATTGCGGAATGCATACGATCGATGAAATGCGTAAGAATGCGAGATTTGTCCGCATCACGAATGCCAGCCTGGTGGAAAGTCATCCGCATGATATTTCCATAACGAAGGAATCACCGAATTACAGTCCTCGCGGGCTGTAAGGGGAATGAGTGTACCGCGGGGGGAAGCCGCGGTACATTCTTTTGTAAAAGTATACGAATCGAAAGACGGAGAAACGAATCATGCAGCATCAGAAAGTTTTGGTTCTGGATTTTGGCGGACAATACAATCAGCTGATCGCGCGGCGAGTGCGTGAGCAGGGAGTTTACTGTGATCTTGTGCCATACAATAAGACGATCGAAGAAATATTGGATTACGATCCGATCGGAATTATATTTACGGGCGGGCCGAACAGTGTATATGCGGATGACGCGCCGGATGTGGACAAGAGAATATTTGAATTGAATATACCGATTCTTGGCATATGTTACGGATGCCAGCTGATCGCATACAAATTAGGCGGCGACGTGACGCATGCGGATACGCGCGAATACGGAAAAAGCGAGATTACCTATGATTCGTCCAGTAAGATATTTGCAGGTGTGACGAAGGACAATATTTGCTGGATGAGTCATACCGACTATGTAAGCCGTGTTCCGGAAGGTTTCCGTATAACGGCGGCGACGAAGACTTGTCCCGCGGCTGGATTTGAAAATGCGTCGCGGAAAATTTATGGGATCCAGTTTCATACAGAAGTGCATCACACGCAGGAAGGCGAAAAGATCCTGCACAATTTTCTTTATGAGGTGTGCGGCGCAAAGGGCGACTGGACGATGGCAAATTTTGTGAATGAGCAGGTCGCGCGTCTGAAGGAAAAACTTGCGGGTAAGAAAGTGCTTTGCGCGATGAGCGGGGGCGTAGACAGTGCGGTAGCGGCAACTTTGGTGCACCGTGCGGCAGGAGATAATCTGACCTGTGTGTTTGTGGATCACGGTTTGCTCCGTAAAGGCGAATCGGAAGAAGTTGTGAGCGTATTCCGCGATAAGCTGGGTATGAATCTGATCCGGGCGGATGCGGGCGAGCGTTTTTTGTCTAAATTGAAGGGAGTATCCGATCCTGAGCGCAAGCGCAAGATCATCGGGGAAGAATTTATCAAAGTGTTTGAGGCGGAAGCCAAAAAAATAGGCGCCGTGGATTTTCTTGTGCAGGGAACCATTTACCCGGACGTCATCGAGAGCGGGAAAGGAGCGTCGGCGGTGATCAAGAGTCATCACAATGTCGGCGGATTGCCTTCGGTGGTGGATTTTAAAGAGATCATCGAACCGCTCCGTGATTTGTTCAAAGATGAGGTGCGGCGCGTTGGTACGGAACTCGGATTGCCGGATTCCGTCGTACAGAGACAGCCGTTCCCCGGTCCGGGACTTGCGATCCGTATCATGGGAGAAGTGACGGAGGAAAAACTCAAAACGCTTCGGGACGCGGATTATATCCTGCGGGAAGAAATCGCGAAAGCGGGCCTTGACAGAGAAATATGGCAATATTTTGCAGTGATCACATCGACGTATACGGTGGGGGTCATGGGTGATGCGCGGACATATGAACCAGTGATCGCTTTGCGTGCGGTGACCAGTGTAGACGCGATGACGGCGGATTGGGCGCATATTCCTTTTGAAGTACTGGAAAAGATTTCATCCAGGATCATAAATGAAGTGGAGCACGCGAATCGCATTGTGTATGATATCACGAGCAAGCCGCCTGCAACGAACGAATGGGACTCATTAAATTATAAAAGAAATTTTTAAATACGGAGGGAAAAATGTTAAACAACAAACGTCCGGAAGATATGGAGAGAATCGACAATGCCGTACTTGCGGAAAAGTTTATTAATGAGCAGGTAAAAGCTGTCAGGGAGCAGGTCAAAGACAAAAAAGTTTTGCTGGCGCTTTCGGGCGGCGTGGATTCGTCGGTCGTCGCAGCGCTGCTGATCAAGGCGATCGGCAGGAATCTTGTATGTGTGCACGTCAATCACGGTCTGCTGCGCAAGGGCGAGCCGGAGCAGGTCGTGGAGGTTTTTCGCGGGCAGATGAACGCGAATCTCATTTACGTTGACGCTGTGGATCGTTTTCTTAACAAGCTGGCAGGCGTAGCCGATCCGGAAACGAAGCGCAAGATCATAGGCGCAGAGTTTATTCGCGTCTTTGAGGAAGAGGCGCGCAAACAGGACGGAATCGAATTTCTGGCGCAGGGAACGATTTATCCGGATATTTTGGAAAGCGGTCCTGTCAAAGCGCATCATAATGTCGGAGGGTTGCCGGAAGATCTGAAATTCGAGCTGGTGGAACCTTTGAAATTCTTGTTCAAGGATGAAGTGCGCGTGGTCGGAAAAGCGTTGGGGTTGCCGGATAACATGGTTTACCGTCAGCCGTTCCCGGGACCCGGATTGGGAGTGCGCTGTCTGGGTGCGATCACGCGGGACAGACTGGAAGCGGTGCGGGAATCGGATGCGATCTTGCGTGAAGAATTTGCGAAAAACGGATTGGAAGGAAAGGTCTGGCAGTATTTTACCGTGGTACCGGATTTCAAGTCAGTCGGCGTAAAAGACGGAAAGCGTACGTTCGCATATCCTGTGATTCTTAGGGCGGTCAATACAAAAGATGCAATGACGGCGACGGTGGAAGATGTACCGTTTGCGCTGTTGCAGCACATCACGGCGCGCATAACGAGCGAAGTGCCGGGCGTGAACCGCGTTTTGTATGATCTGACTCCGAAGCCTTGCGGAACGATCGAATGGGAGTAAAATGTCCTGATTTTTTCAATAAAATAGAATATATTATGTTTTAAATAAGAAAAAACATAGAATAAAAGCCTCCTCATTTTTCAAACCATAGAAGCCACAAGGCTTTGAAAAAAAATGGGGAGGCTTTCATATTCATGTTCAGCCGAAACAGGCGGAGAAAGGTTACACCCGGCCCCGCCGATTCCTCAACGGGAGTGAATGGTAAAATATAGAACTGTAAATCCCTTTTAGGGTATTATAGTTAAAAACAAGATAACGAAAACATAAGGCAGGAGGGAATGATGGTCATATTAATAACCGGAGCGTCTCACACAGGAAAAACAGTACTTGCTCAAAAGCTGCTTGAAAAGTATGGCATTCCTTATTTATCAATCGACCACTTGAAAATGGGACTGATCCGCAGCGGTTATATTAAACTGACGCCAGAAGAAGATAACGCACTCACGGATTGTTTGTGGCCTATTATTCGTGAAATGATAAAAACCTCCATAGAGAATGGGCAAAATTTAATCATTGAAGGTTGCTACATTCCCTTTGACTGGACAAAAGATTTTGAAAATGAATATCTTTCGCATATAAAATACTATTGCCTTATTATGAGCGAAGATTATATCAAGAATCATTTTGCCGATATCAAAGAGCATTCCAATGCGATAGAAAATCGTCTAAGTGATGAATGCACAATGGAAACTGTTTTGGAGGACAATGCACGTTTTTTGGATCTTGCACAAAAGCACAATGCAAATTATGTGCTTATTAAAGACAAGTATGAAATAGATATTGACCTGTAATTGACCGCTTGTCTTTCGTATGTACCAGTTAAATCTTGACGGCCAAGAAAATCGAGTTTACAAAAAATATTGGGATACCTCTGCAGTACATTTTATTGAGGCAAATTTATAAACAATTTTAGCAATCCCTGTCGTGGCAGTCTGGCTTGTCCTGCGGTAATCAAGGTGGGTTATCCCCAAGGTGAAATCAACCTCGATTTTAGGCCGATTTCGGCAGGGATTTGCAAAGTCAGGAATCATTTTTAATCTTTGCTTTTCCGTGATATTATTTTGATGTAAAGAAACGAGATGCTCCAAATAGCAAGCGAAATATTAATGTGTCAGCGAAATTTTCCTGTGAAAACACCTCAAAAATACCCCTCAGTATTTAAATCTGCTAATAGAAATAATTTTACTGAACAAAAAGCAGCTTTCTGTATAAGATTGAAACACCTGTGTGAAATTTTTGCAAAGGTGTTTCTTTTTTTTTGTATATGTGCTATACTAAAGTGATATCTTTTTACATCCACGATAACAGGCAAAGGGATAAGGGAAACAAAGATGGCGGAAATGACAGAGAAAGAAATGCGCGAGTTTATCAAGAGCCGAAAGTATCCGGATAAGCAGTTTTATCTGGATCTTTTGGATGATGAGAAACAGCGCAGGTATGAAGATCTGCGGGTGCGGGTCGTAATGAGTCTTCTGAAGAGCTGTTATATCAACCGTCTGAAGCTGAAGATCAAGGAAGCGCAGGAGCAGGCAGCCCAGATGCGGAGCGGTGAATTCACTGCGGAGAATTATAGGGCGATTATAGGTCTGAATGCGCAGATACGCGGCTGGCGGGAAGAGATCGAGGGATTCAAGGGCTTTTTTGTCGAGCCGTATTTTGCGCGGATGGATCTTTATGACGACAAGGAAGGCTATAACAGCTATTATATCGGGAAAAAGGGAGATGTTAATCTGGAAATTGTGGATTGGCGTGCGCCGCTTGCCCGAAAATATTATCAGAAGAGTCAGATCGTATTTTCGATCAACGAATACAATTACAAGCAGATCCTGCGCCGTGCTTTAAGGACGGCGAACGGGCGGTTTCTGGATTTTAAAAACGAATATCTGAGCCTGAAAGATTATCTTACCAAAGAGGAGATCGCGGGCAGGGATGAAGAGATCATTTTTGACCCTTATCTGAAAGAAATACTGCGAGCGAGGAAAGAGCAGTCAGAAATATTGGATATTATCGAGACGATCCAGGAAAAGCAGTATGAGATCATCACCAAGCCTGAACAGGAAAGTTTTGTTTTGCAGGGATGTGCGGGCAGCGGCAAGACGATGATCATGCTGCATCGGCTGAGTTTTCTGATGTATAACAATGAAAATCTGAGACCTGCGGATGTACTGGTGATCACGCCGAGCGATTCGTTCAAT
>CATYEP010000067.1 GCA_958405585.1 uncultured Eubacteriales bacterium | reverse complement strand
TGTCTCTATACCGTTGTTCTTCAACATCAGCATAAAACCTTCGCCGTCCGTATTGTATCCGATCCCGTCCTTGACCAGATTCACCGCGCCAAACGTCTTTGCATCCCCTTTTAATCCTTTCAGATAAGGTATTATATCCAATTTATACGGAATCGTTATGTTGAATGCGTCATATTCCGCCAAAAGCTTCTTCACACAGCTGTCAAAATCTTCTTTTCCCAACGAAATAAGCTCATACGTACAGCCGCTTCCCAACTCTCTCAGATCAAACGTGTGCATTTTTGCACTGTCTGATTTCGATACATCCTTCCCGATCAAAGCAAGTTTTAACATGATCCGCCTCCGTCTTTCAGTAAAATCACCGTATGTCTTTCAATTTTCATGATTTCAGCGCAGCCCCTTCCGTGGAAAGCATGGAATAAAACTGCGGAAAGGAAATATTGACGCATTCCGCACCGATGATCTCTCCCCCATCCTCGCTCGCCGTCAGCGCGACAGCGCCGCTCATCGCGATCCTGTGATCGGCACAGGCATCCACAGCCCCGCCCCGCAGGCTCTTTTTTCCGTTGATCACAAACCCGTCCGACAATGCCTTGCAATCGCCGCCAAGCGCATTGAGCATATTTGCCGTGGTCTCAATCCGATCGCTCTCTTTTACACGAAGTTCTTCCGCTCCGCGGATCACGCTTTCGCCTTCCGCAAGCGAGCAAAGCACCGCGATCACGGGCAGCTCGTCGATCAGCGACGGCATAATGTCCCGTTCCAGCTTCACCGCACGAAGCGCCGACTTCTTTACCCGAATATCTGCAACAGGCTCTCCGCATACCATGCGTTCGTTTTCGAGAAAATAGCGCACATTCATGCGGTCAAACACCTTTAAAATTCCCGTGCGGGTGGGATTGACCCCCACATTTTTACAGACAGTCTCCCCAAGCAATGCGCCCAACGCCATAAAATACGCCGCGCTCGATATATCGGCAGGCACATCCACATCCACACAATGCAATTCGCTCTTTCCGACCGTCACACGGTTGCCTTCCGTGCGAATGTCCGCCCCCATCGCAGTGAGCATACGTTCTGTATGGTCACGGGATTTCAGCGGTTCGAAAACTTCCGTCTTGCCCTCCGCGCCGAGCGCCGCCAGTATCACGGCACTCTTGACCTGCGCGCTTGCGACCTTTGTATCCACTTCACAGCCTTTAAGAACACTGCGCCGCACGTATACGGGCGCTGTGCCGTTCGTCGTTTCCACATCCGCTCCGAGAAGGCGCAAAGGCGCAGCAACCCGCTCCATCGGGCGCTTCGAAAGAGACGCATCGCCCGTAAATTTTACGTTGATATTTCTGCCCGCGGTCAGTCCCATTAATAGCCGCATCGTCGTGCCGCTGTTTCCGCAATCGCATTCCGCATCGCAGAATTTTTTCGTGCCCGTCACATATACCGTTCCGCCTTCCGTGCGGATATCCGCTCCGAGTGCACGCATACACGCGATCGTCGAAAGACAATCCTCCCCGAGAAGCGCATTCGTGACTACGGCACTGCCCTCCGCCGCTGCATTGAACATCACCGCCCGATGTGTGATGGATTTATCTCCGGGAATACGGAATATCCCGCGAAAACTCTCTTTCTTTTCGATCTTCATGAACGTTTCTCCTGCAGCATCGCCAGATATTCCGCATACCGATCCGCCGAAAGATTATATTCCGTATATTCTCCGCGTGCCTTTGACAAGATCATAGACACAACTCCCTTTTCCGAATTCTTTTTATCCAGCAACGCATATTGAACGACCGAACCAACATTCTTAAACGTAGGAATTTTCTTTTCCGCCAATGCGACTAACTGTCTGACGCGCCGCGCATTTTCCGCCGTGCACACGTTCTCCCGCTCCGCGATCACGCTTTCCAGCCACATCCCGATCAGAACATATTCCCCGTGCGAACGTCTGCCGTATTCCAGCTCAAGAGCGTGCCCCGTCGTGTGTCCGAGATTCAGACATTTCCGAAGTCCGCTCCGCTCCGTTTCATCCTGTTCCACAACATTCGCTTTGAACCGCACGCAATCCGCAATGATCTCTTTCAAAAAAGCAGGATCATCCGTTTTCGACAGATTTTCAAGAATACGATCCCCGATCTTTGCGTCCAAAACACCCGTTTTAATAATTTCGCCCCAACCGCATTTCATCTCGCGGGAAGGCAGTGTCTTCAAAAACACAGGATCACAAAAAACAAATTCCGGCTGATAGAATGCCCCCAACACATTTTTCACGCCGCCGTAGTCGATCGCCGTTTTTCCGCCCACGGAACTGTCCACCTGCGCCAGCAACGTCGTCGGGATCTGCACAAGCCTTGTTCCGCGCATATACACAGACGCCGCAAAACCTGCCATGTCCCCCACGACACCGCCGCCGATCGCCGCCACCACCGAATTGCGATGCAGCTGGGCTTTAAGCATTTTGTCCAGAATCTCAAACAACGTAGTCTTATTTTTATTGCGCTCTCCGGCTTTTACGACACAAATTTCCGCCGCAGGAAAATCTTTCTTCAGCTTCTCGCCGTAAATACGATGCACGTTGGTATCCGTAACGATAAAAGTTTCTTTATCTTTCAAAAACTGCCGCGCCTGTTCGTATGCGCCTTCCCCGCAATAAACCGTGCTCGGCCTGGATTTGGTATGAACTTCTATAATCTGCATTTTATTATCCCGTTTTTATTTTCTTCTGTGCCCGCCGTTTTTCTTTTCAAAACGCCCGTACGCATATTTCGCGTCGACACAAAGATCATGCGCATTGCGATTTGCTCCTTGATCGGGCAAAATTCAGGGAAGCAAGGCATACCTTTCCTTAATTTCGCGCATATTGTCGCCGCCCAGCCGCTCCTGTACTTTTTGCGCAAGCGCAAAACAAACCGTGCTTTCCGCCACGATCTCACACGCGCAGATCGCACAGACGTCGCTCCGCTCCGTAGCTGCGCGACACGCTTCGCCCGTATTGAAATCCACCGTATTCAATCCGCGCATGAGCGTCGGGATCGGCTTCATCGCGGCTCGGAGTACGATCTCTTCGCCGTTGGACATGCCGCCTTCGATCCCGCCTGCCCTGTTCGTCTTTCTGATAAACTTGCCGTTTTCCTTATAAATCTCATCGTGAACCGCACTGCCGCGGCGGCGCGCCGCTTCAAAGCCAAGCCCGACTTCCACGCCTTTGATCGCCTGGATCCCCATCAAGGCTCCCGCCAGGTGTCCGTCCAACTTTTCCCCGTAACTCATACAACTGCCAAATCCGCTCTTTAAGCCTTTAACACGGATTTCCACGATCCCGCCTGCCGTATCCTTATCTTCCTTGATCTCATCGATGCGGCGCTTCGCGCGCTCGCAAACGGCAGGATCCGGCATAAACAGTTCACTGTCTTTAACATCCTTCAATTCTTCAAACGTGTATTCCTTTTCGTCCGAAACGTCCGCCACAGAATGCACATACCCGCTCACTTCCACGCCGAGCGCGCGCAAAAACATGCGCGCAATCGTGCCGGCTGCCACCCGCACCGCCGTCTCTCTGGCGGAAGCGCGCTCCAGAATGTTCCGCGCGTCTGTCTGATCGTATTTGAGAACGCCGGAAAGATCCGCATGACCCGGGCGGACTTTCGTGAGCCGCCTTGCCGTTACGTCCGCACCGTACGGAGACATGTATTCTTCCCAGTTTTTATAGTCTTTATTTTCGACTGTCAGGCACACCGGACTGCCCAGCGTGAGTCGGTTGCGCACCCCCGAAAGGATCTGCACTGTGTCCGATTCGATTTTCTGCCGCGCCCCCCTGCCGTATCCGCTCTGGCGCATCGCCAGATAACGGTTGATCTCTTCCGTATCGATTTCAAGATTGGACGGCAAACCCTCTATGATTGCCGTCAATGCTCTGCCGTGCGATTCTCCGCTCGTCATCCATCTGATCATTTTTCGTTCCGCCTTTTTGTTATCAGCTGACAGATGTTATCTCATAACTCCCGTCACGCTCTATTGTCAATAGTATGTTTCCCATTTCGTCCGTCCGATAAAACTCCGCATCCGGAAAAGCTCCCTCCAGATTTTCAATCGGCGTCAGATTCGGATGTCCGTATGTATTTCCTGCCCCGCAACTGATAAATATTTCCGCAGGCTTACAGTATTCCGCCAGTTTCTCCCCTGTCGAAGAAGAACTCCCGTGATGACCAGCCTTCAGAAAATCCAGATTCTCCAAACGCGGCGCCAACGTTATCATTCCACAGTCGGTCTCCGTTTCCAGTTCGAACACAACTCCGTCCGTCGCCTTGAAATCGTCGATGATCTTGTTCTCCACACGTTCCGAAGCATCGCCCGTCAGTAACAGACGTCTCCCTGCATATTCGAAGTACACGACCGCCGACGTATCGTTGATCGCCTCGGATTCGGGCACTCCGTCCTGTCCGTTATAAAAACTGCCATCAATTTCCGGCGAAAACGGAGAAAGCCACATCCCATAATAAAAACAATCAAAATCTTCCGAAACGATCGTCTGCAAAGTATGCGAGATCTCCGTATCCGTTCCCGTATCTTTCAAAACCTTGGCAAACGACGCATATGCCGTATTCACGTTCTCGTCTTCCGTATAAGGAACAAATACCTTCTTCGCTCCGAAACAACGCAACACATCATCCAGTCCGCCTGCATGATCCGAATCGGTATGCGTCAGCAAAAGATAATCAAATTCTTCGATCCCCAACGCAAAACAATACCCAAGGATTTTCCTTGTCCCGCTCTCCGTTCCGTCTCCGCCATCGATCATCATCGTCCTGCCGTCCGGAAATTCGATCACCGTACAATCTCCCTGTCCCGCATCCAAAAAATGAATGCGCATCTCGCCTGCCTGACGCTCTGAAAGTTCAGGCTGCTCCGTCAATGCCCACACGTACGGCAGCGGAAACACGAAACGATCGATCACGATCGTCGCCGCAAGAAACACCACAGCCATCGCCAACGCCCATACCTGCCGGCGGATCCGCTTCTTCTTGCGGCTTGCGCTTCCTGGCTCCGATAACGCTCTGCGTATCCTTTCCGTCTCGTCCGCACGCTCTTTTGTTTGTTTTCCCATCTTTTTCTATGCTTTTGTATAAACCCGCTATTCTTCCGAATTTGCCTGCTTCCATGCCCCGACGCCGTTTCTTAATGCGCCGCCTGTCTCGCTTTGCCGCCGTGTATCGCTCGCAGGATCTCTCCCATCCGATCCTGCGCGCAGGCATACCCGATATCATACATCTGAGCACCGTACTGAATATCGATCGCTTTAAAATCTTTCAGATCCGGTTCCAGAAGTATGTCGCATTTCTCAAACCCTGTCTGACGTATCGTCTTTCTGCCGCCGTCCGCCGTTGCAAACTGCGTTTCCCGATAGCTCTCTGCCGGGGATAACGCGATCCCGATCACAAGATCCGCACCCAACATGCGCGCCGCATCCCCAGGGATCGCATTGCAGAACGCACCGTCCGCATACTTTTCCCCGTCGATCTCCAAGCCCTGAAAAAGCGGAGGCATGGACGAAGACGCCAAAACCGCCCTCGCCGCATTTCCTTCCGTCAGTATTCTCTGCGTTCCGTCCGATACCTTTGTCACAATCGCACAAAACGGCTTTTCCAATTCGGAAATATCACACCCGCCCAGCGCGTCGTCCACGACCGGTACCACAGGCTCCAGACTGCCTTTCAGCATCGCCCCGAGCACCGCTCCGCCGTAAACCGAACCCGTCATCAAACCTACGATATCCTGGGAACTGTAACCGCGAGCGCTCAGCGCGCCCACGATCGCTCCCGCCGACGTCCCTGCAAACACATCAAATACGATCCCGTTTTCCGCAAAAGCCTGCAATGCGCCCAGATGCGCCATGCCTTTTGCTCCGCCGCTCCCCAGCGCAAGCCCGATCGTTTTCTCTTTCTTTTTGCGGAAAACCTGCAAAAATTTACGCTCAGTCATCCAGCACCAACGCACATGCGCCCCACATTCCTGCATCGTTTCCCAAATCGGCGCGCACGATCGCCAACGGGATCCTGTCAAAACCTACAAACAAATGCTCGTCCACATATCTGCGCACCGGCTGCAACAAATAATCCCCTTCTCCCGACACGCCTCCACCGACAATGATCGCCTGCGGACGGAATAAGTTTACTAAATTGAGGATCCCTTCGCTCAGATACATTATGTAATTTTTGACAACATCACGCGCCGCCGGATCACCCTCCTTAGCCGCCGTGAACGCTGTTCTGCCGTCTACCTGTTCGGGCGAACCCGCCAGCTTCCACATGGAAGAATCCTTATGCTCGAACATCGCCCGCTTGGTATCCCGTATCAACGCCGATGCAGACGCGTATTGCTCAAAGCAGCCGCGCCTTCCGCACGGGCAGGGTATTCCCCCTACGACCAACGTCATATGCCCGGCTTCCGCCGCTCCGCCGCGGAAGCCTTCGAAAATCTTTCCGCCCAATATGATCCCGCTTCCGACTCCCGTGCCTAACGTAATGAAAATACTGTTTTCATACTTCTTTCCCGCGCCGAACCGCGCTTCGCCTAGCGCAGCCGCATTCGCATCGTTGGAAATTTTTACGTTCAGCCCGTTCAGTTTCTCAGAAAGATCCGCCGCAAGATTTTTATTTTCCCAGCCGAAATTCGTCCAGGACAAGACGATCCCGTCTTTCCCGTTGATGATCCCGGGTGAACCGACCCCCACGCCGCACAGCGACGCGAACGGCACTTTACCCTTTTCGCATACCTTTTTAACCAATTCCGCAAGATTGGATACCGTCGCCGCATATCCCTCTTCTTTGCTCGTTTTGACCGTGTCTTTAACGATCAGATTGCCGACACCGTCAAAAAGCCCTGCCTTGGCACTCATTCCGCCCAAATCGATTCCAACAAAATATTTTCCCGCCATTTCTGCTTTACTCCTCATTTTTTTCTAACATTGCAAGCACTCCTGCCGTACCGGTTTCCTCTGCGGCACTCCGCAATTTTCGAACAAACTCCCTGTCGGGCGCCCCTGAAAACTGCTCCGAACGCTTGGTAAAAGATCTCGAAAAATCAAACGCGGGGATAATCCCTTCCGCCGCCGTTTCACGACTGAAACAAAATACAGCATTCGCCGCCGATTCAAATTCACTCTTTGCCGTATCCGGAACGTCCTCATCCGGATACGTCGCAATCACCGTCAAAGATCCGCCGCCCGAAAGTTTCCTTGCAAGAGCAAATAACCTTTTCCCGTCCAGCAATCCGCTTTCCCGATCGCCGCTCATCTTTTCCGATGCCTGCACGTATGCACGCAACGAATCGACAAGTAAAACCACGTCTTTCCCTGCTTCTGCAAGCCGCTTCGCACGCTCCGCCGCAAGATGCGCCGCCCGCACCCTCCTCTCAAACGTGCTGTCAAACGCTTCCGAAAAAACACAGCTCCCAGCAACCGCCGCTTTGTACTCACCGTTCTCTTCCGGTCTCTGCCCCAATAAAAGACAGATAACGTGCGCCTTTTTCGCCACGCTCTTTCCGAATTCCTGCAAAAACGCAGTCTTCCCTGTACCCGACGGCGCAAGTACTAACACCCTCTGTCCTTTTCCGACCGGACAAAGAATGTCCGCCGCCCGAAGAACCGCATTTTCCGATCCGGATAAATCATATCGCTCGGAAGGATATTCCGCCGCAAGTTCTTCAAATCTCCGCCGTTCTACAAATACGGGCGCCCTGCCTTCGATCGCCGCAATCTGCATCAGCCGCGGTCTTTCTCCCTGCGCCTGCACCACATACCCGCTGATCATGTCGCCTTCCCGTATATTGAAATCCTTGATCAGCTTCTCGTCAATTTCAGGAAAATCCATGCACGTATCTTCATTTTGCAGACAAAGACGCCAGTATCCTTTTCCGCAATTCTCTGCAATGCCCGAATACGCTTCATCTTTATACCCATACGTGCGAGGCGAATCCGCGCTGTCATGAAAACTGCTCTTTCCCGGCGCTACTGCCCGATAATCATACGGCATTTTTCTTTTGCATTCGTCGATGATCGACTGCAACTGCGCTATGCTTTCCCCCGATGCGTCACTCGCCTTCACGCGCGCCCCGCGATGACTGCGCTGTTCCGGATCGCTCATCCCAGAAGCGACCCCGATGATCCTCAATATCAACGCATGCTTTCGTTCCGACGTCGGCGCATTTACCCCGAATGCCCGCGCCAAATTCCTGACCTCATAAATGTTTTTTCCGTTCAGATGCGAGTACGCTGCACCAAAAATTTCCAGCAACTGCTTTTCTTCCATGTCATCTCCTCTCGGGTATCCATATCTTCCCGCTTTGCCCTTCCATCGGGATCACACTGCCGATCCGTTCACACTTATCCGTCAGCTTTTCCAAAACCGTCGCAGGATCTATGTCCAACTTACAGTCTTTGCACTTAAAATGCATCGCACACGCCGCCTTCGGCTGCAATCTTTCGATAAGCTCCAACGCTCCTTTCGCATCGATCGTATATACACCGCCGATCGGCACCATCAATAGATCCAACCCCTTCAGGTTTGCCGCCAGCGAATCCGATATCCGCTCTCCGATATCCCCCATGTGACAGATCCACTTTCCGTCCGCTTCCATGACAAAAATAACATTTCTGCCACGCTTCGCACCCTTCACATCGTCATGAAAACTTCCGTATCCCGTCACCTTTATCCCGCCGCAACGGTATTCCCCAGGCTCCGAAATCACATCCGAATACCCGCGGACTCCTTGCGTATACCCGTGATCAAAATGAAAATGACTGCATACTACATGATCCGCTTCCACGGCAGGCATTTCATACCCGATCCCCGTATAAGGATCCGTCACCAACTTCGTCCCGTCTTCCGCCGTTATCAGAAAACTTGAATGCCCCAGATACGTAACCTCCATCCCCTTACTCCTTTATCTTTCGTTACTTTTTACTGAAAAACGTATCGCATGATACTGTGTATATCCTGCAAAATCCAAATTATATTCACAAAAAACGTCCAGCTGCCCGTCTCTCTCTTCCGTCTGCATCCGCTTCACGCTCGCAGCCGCATCCACTTCCCCGAACGACGTCAATATCCTGACTTTCGTCTTTTGTCCACGCCGCAACGTCAATGCGTATGCCATCTCGCCGCCGCGCTCGATCAAGAGCCGATCCTCCCCCGCCTTGATCCGAAACTTTACACACTCTGATTCAAAACTCTATGCACCTTCATCCGTT
>CATYEP010000066.1 GCA_958405585.1 uncultured Eubacteriales bacterium | reverse complement strand
ATTTTATATGATTTCTCTTATGAGTGTTATTTGTTTTGTTGTTTTTTTTTTATTAATACAATTCTCGTGCAAACGTTGGCTCGCGCTTTTTAATAACCCCCCCGCCGCACTGTTTGTATTCAGTCAGCGAACGGAACATTTTTGTTTCATTCGCTGACTTGTTTTTGAAAGACGGTTGAGGTACATGGTTGTGCAGATAAAAAAGAGGAGATGCTGTTACTAAAAAATTGTGCTTTTCGAAAAAAGAATGCTGCATCGTTTATAATAAACAAAAGATCATGAGTCATCGGAGCGAATTTCGGAAGATAATGCGAAAGGCGTACCGAAAGCAGCGATCGGAAAATATTTACAATATTGTGAAATTGTAAAAATATTAAAGTTGCGGATCGGAAAGATGATCGAAAAACAGCTTTTTGCGGAAGTCCTTGGGGGTCATATTTGTCTGTTTTTTGAAAAAGTTGGTAAAGGAAGCGGCATCGAAGAAGTTGAGCATATTGGCAACTTCAGCAATGGTCATGGGGGTAGCCAAGAGAGATTTGGCGCGATCTGTCTTTTTTTCCAGAATGTATTGTTGCAGGGAAATTCCAAATGTTTTCTTAAAAAGGTTGGAAAGGTAACCGTCGTCCGCATATACGAGAGTAGAAAGGTCTTTGATGCGGATTTTTTCGTTGATATGGTCGTCTATGTATCTGAATACGCTGGCAAATCGGTTGATATCGTTTTTGGATTTGATGGCGTCTACGCCTTCAAAGAAGTAAGAGAAAATAAGTTTCAAAGCGCTGTCGGTGGCGATCTCTGAGGCGAGAGTATTGTTTTTGTAATTCTGTATGATCAAAATAAAAAGGTAATCGGCGGTGGCGACATCCATTTTACAGCGGCGTTTAAGCGAAAGGGCTTTGAAAAAATGTTCAGTCAGGAGATCAGGTATGATATGGATGAAGTAGTGCCCCATATGGTCGTCGCAGCCGCCGGAAAGAATGGAGAAGGCCGGGATAAAGTAGAGATAGCCCTCTTCAAGCGTCAAAGTACCGTTGATGAGGTTGAGTTTTGCTGTACCGGAACGGATGTAATATACGCGCACATACCGAAAACTTTCGACCATATCTTTCCAGTCTGTGCCAATATCGAGATATGCAGCTGTTTCGATGTTCAGTTTTGTAGAGAGGAAAAAGTTGTAGAAATCTTTCATGGGGGAACACCTTTTTGAATTTTGTAAAAGTTACTGAAAAGTTGACATAATTGTATATGCAAAAGATAAATTTGTCAAGGGGAGGATTGAATAAGATGTGGGATTTTTACAAGTATAAATAGGATTTCTCTATGTTCAACGTGGGTGCGGTGTGATAAAATAATGCCGTAAATCAGAAAAGGATCAATATTATCTTTTGGTTAAGGAGACAGAGATGATAAAAAAAATTGCGATAGCATTGGCAGTAGCGGCATTTCTTTTGTGTTTTGTCGGCTGTTCAGGAGACAGAAAACCTTCTGGCGGGGATACAACGGAGGATTTTGACGCAACGGAATTACCATTTTATGAGGAGGATACAAACAACTTGACTTATACCTATACCGAAGAACAGCGGATCCGTCCCTATTGGCTTGGCAATGTGATATACAATGAACAGCTGATGGTTGTAGAAAAGGACGGGAAGACGGAAGGACATCTTCTTTACGATGCATTGCGCATCGTGTCCGTGCGTGACTGGACGTTGGAAAAGGAATATACGGAAGGTGTGGATTATGTGGTCGAGGGTAACACGATCACATTGCCCGAGGGCAGTTCCATTCCTGTTTTTAAAGATGAATGGTCGCGGGGCGAGAATGTTCCTGCGGAATATCCGGAGGGGAACGCAGGGACAGGTTATCAGATGATTGGCGAAGGGAACAGTGTAATGTACACGGAAACGGGGCTGATCTACAAAAACTACATTCACGTGACTTATGTTTATGATCCGGCGCAGGTCGACCGAACCAAGGTGACAGAGTACAGCGAGAGTCTGTACGGACTTTCTGAAAAGATTGCAGGCAAGGAAAAGATCAAAATGCTTGTCTTTGGCGACAGTATTTCGGAAGGACATTCTTCAAGCGAGCTTTGGATTCATGCGCCGTACAGTCCTCCGTACGCGAAGCTGGTGAAAGCCGGGCTGGAGATTTACGGCGGAGTAGAAGTGGAGTATACCAATATTTCCGTCGGCGGGAAGGACAGTGAGTGGGCGGCATCGGAAGAGCAACTTGCGGCAGTTGCCGCGGCTTCGCCCGATTTTCTCATCATTGCGTTTGGGACGAACGATACGCTCGACTCGCTGGAGGGCAATTCTTATAAATCTAATATTTCCGCGATAATCAGTACGGCCAAATCGGTGAACAGTGAATGTCAGATTCTTTTGGTGGCGCCGTTCCCGTCCAATGAGCTGGTGAAGTCTGCGTATTGTCATCAACTGATCTGTCAGAATCTGCAGGAGATCGTTGCGCAGACGGATTATCTGGATGTAGCGTATGTCAGCATGTACGAGGGGTGCCTGGATATGCTGAAGACGAAAAATTACTATGAGATAGCAGGGAACAATGCGAATCATCCGAACGATTTTATTCATCGGTATTATGCGATGAACATACTGTCGGCACTGATCGATTTTGATAAGACGGATAAAGAATAAAAGGAGGAACGTTATGAAAAAAATTCTGTGTGGGTTGCTGGTATTGGTAATGGCGCTGGGTATATTCTCGGCTTGCCGCCCTAATATCATGGATAAAGAAAATGATGATTACGAAGTAAATCTGGACATTGATAAGAATATCACGGCCACGCTGCGGATTCTTATTCCGAATACGGACGGCGGACAGGAAGAGAAATACATGGACGCGCTTATTCCGGGTTTTAATGAATTGTATCCGAACGTTACCATTGAGTATGACCGCCGTGCGATCTCTGATTCCAAGTATGCGGAATCTATCAGCAGTGCGATCGCATCGGGGGAGGTGCCCGACTTGTTCTATACCAACACGGTTTATTATTATTATCTGGTTTCCAAGAATTGCATTGTAAGTCTGGAACCTTATTATGCAGCGGAGGAACAGCTTTATAAAGATACGAACGGAGCGGAAGGGCTGAGCTTAGAAACGGATTATTATAAATCCTTTTTCGATATGAGCATGTACGAAGGCAAACGTTACGTAGTTCCCCGTTCGATGGACTCGGTCGTGACCTATTACAATACGGAATTTTTGCAGGCGGCGGGGATTTCTTTGGATGATGTGCGCTTACAGAGTACGGAAGAGAATCCTTTTACGTGGGATGATCTTGTGTCGCTGTGCGAGGAAGTAAATACATTTATTCTCAGCGATGAGGGAGTTGCGGCAGGTTACGGAAATGCCTATGCATTGCAGGGCGATTTTGACTGGGAAGCAGTGTTCAATGCAGTGATGGAGTCGTACGGTTCGCAGGCATTTGATGAAGACGGAAACATTACGATTGATTCGGAAGAGACGCTGGAGATGGCAAACATGCTGCGAGATCTTTACAACGAAGGCAGGATCATGCGCAGTACGACATCGGGTTCGCAGTTTTCCAATGGTAAAGTGGCGTTTCATTTTTCTTCGAGCGGCCCTGCGAGCATGGCGCTGAATGCCGGTGTAAACGGCAAGTTCGACGCTTTGCCTTTTCCTCTGATCGGGGAGAATCCCTCGATCGGCTGCGGTTTCGCCGGATGGGGAATCAGTTCCACGACGAGCGGAGAGCAGAGAGATCTTGCCTGGGCATTCCTGAAGTATATGATTTCGTATGACGGGCAGATGGCTCTGATCAATGCGGGTCTTGCGACTCCTTCCATCCGAATCGATCTTGCGGAGGAGAAACAGTGGTCGAAGGGTTTTGAAAATATCAATCTTGACGCATGGCTGCAGTGGGACGAATACAAAGTTTCTTCCAAATTCTTTATTACGCAGGATCCTTCGGCGACTTTTGACATTTACAGAGCGCTTCAGAATTTCATGAAGAACCTTGTCGATCCTATGACGATGGGATCATCCGTGAAATCGGTGGAGAAGTGTATCGATACGGTTGCGGAAGATCTGGCGGAGGCGATAGCACTTTGATGATTGCGGAAAAAACGGAATGCCGTGAGGGAGCGAAGCTGAAAAGCTGTACGCTGCTTCCCTCTCCCGGCACGCTGAAAAAGAAAATCAGGAACAGTATTACGGGCTGGCTGTTTATTTTGCCGATGACGTTCGGCATCTGTATGTTCACGCTTTTTCCGATCATCCAGTCTTTTTATTATTCCTTTCACGAATACGACATTATTTCGGTGTTTGATTTTGTCGGATTTGATAATTATGTCAAGATCTTTACGAGGGATTCGGAAGTGGGGAAGGTCGTTGTAAACACGCTGTTGTTTGCGTGTGTGAACATTCCCGTGGTGATGGCAGGTTCGTATCTTCTGGCGCTCCTTCTGAATGTGAATCTGAAGGGGATCAAAGTTTTCCGTGTGTTATATTATCTTCCCTGCACGATGCCTGCGATCGTCAGCGGTATCGTGTGGAGTTATATCATGCGTTACAATCTTGAAACGCCGGGGTTGTTCAACCAGATCCTGCAGAGCCTGAATCTTCCGATGAGTCCGTTTTTCTATGCGGAAAATTTTACAGCGATCGGATCGATCGTTCTGATGAATCTGTGGAGCCTGGGCGGCGGGACGATCGTCTGGCTGGCGCAATTCAAGAATATTCCCAAACAGCTGTACGAGGCGGCTGAGATCGACGGCGCAAACACGATGCGCAAATTCTTTTCGATCACGCTTCCGATGTCCACGCCGATGATCTTTTATAATCTGATCACGACATTCATTGTAACGCTTCAGTTCAACGGAACGCTTACGTTTGCGCCCAACGACGGTCTCGGAAACAATGAATCGACGTATATGTTCGGGTTAAAGATCTATCATGAAGCGTTCCGCAGAACGAATATGGGTTACGCATGTGCGCTGGCATGGGTATTGGTAGTCGTTGTAGGGGTGCTGACGGCGTTCCTGTTCAAGACGAATAAATGGGTGCAATATGACAACTAATCAGAAACATATTATCCGGGGCACTATAGTCCGGACCGTATTATACATCATTCTTGTGTTGATTGCGGCGGTATTGTTGTTTCCGTATCTGTTTATGATCAACCGTGGGCTTATGTCCAACGAGTGGATCCTGGATTCCTATATGCATTATTGGACGGATGGTCTGCATTTTGTCAACTATGCGCATGCGTTCAGTGACGGCGGTTACGGTATGCCGCTCGTGTACAGTCTGATCGTCTGTGCGATCGTATGTGTCAGCATACCGTTATCCACAATGATCGCGTCCTATGCGTTTGCCAAGCTGGAGTGGATCGGCAAAGGCTTCATGTTTTCGCTGATGATGCTTACGGCGATCCTTCCCGGTATCGTAACGCAGGTTCCGTTATACGTTGTATACAATGATCTGCAGATGACGAATACGCTGCTGCCGCTCTTTCTTCCCGGGATCTTTTTTTCGGGAGCCATGAACGTATTTTTGGCGCGTCAGTTTCTGATGGGGGTTCCGCGCGAGCTGGAAGAAAGTGCAAAGCTGGACGGGGCGAATGCGCTCGTGCGCTGTTTTGTGATCTGTGCGCCCCTTTGCGCGCCGATCCTTATCTATCTTGCGGTGACTTCGTTTATCGGGTCGTGGGGGGATTATCTGACGCCTTCCATGTATAACAACAGTGTGGATGCACCCTATACTCTTGCCTATGCGCTTTATGAAATGACGGGGCGGGAAACGAACTCGGTTCATCCCGAATGGATCTTTGCGGCGGCGACGATCACGTCGCTTGTGCCTACGGTATTGTTTGCGGTATTCCAGAAATATCTTATCGAAGGGATACAGACTGCGGGGCTGAAAGGCTGAAACAGGAAAGGAGGAGAGATGAAAAAGAACAGATTGCTCAGAATTTTGGCGGTGGTGTTGTGCGCATGTCTCGGTATTTTGACGGGATGTACGGGCGGCGGCACGAACAACGATACGCAGGCGAAGCGCGGGCTGGACGACTATGATTTTACCAAAGCGAGTTTTGCCTCGGTGGATCGGTTGGGACGGGAAATTACGCCCATGCACAAGCAAAAGACAGATCATGAGCGGTATGTGGGGGTATTTTATTTTCTGTGGCTGGGGACGCATTTGTCGTCGGCGGGCGTGTACGATGTGACGAAATTGCAGCAAACGGAAACGGGTGCTTCGGCTGTTTTTGATTCATCCTATGGGTTGGGTCAGAAAGTTCCCGGAACGGAAAACGCACAGGCGGGGTATCCGAACGGGATGGAAAGTCCCACAAACTATGTGCATTGGACGAACGAACCGCTGTACGGATATTACAACACGGCGGATTCCTGGGTCATTACGCGGCATATCGAACTTCTGACCATGGCGGACGTGGATTATATTTTCCTGGACACGACCAATGAATACGACTACGCCGAAAATGAAAACACGAATTTTGTTTCTGATCCTTCCGATCCGAAAAATCAGGAACTGAGCAGACCGACATACGTGCTTCTGGATACGATCCTGGCTTTGTCTGAACAGGGCTGGGACGTGCCGAAAGTCGTGTTTTATACCAATCAGAAATCGGGCGAGCAGGTGCGCAAGATCTACAACAATTTTTATGCGAGCGGAAAATATGATTCTATCTGGTTTGCACCTTACGGCAAGCCGATGATCATCGGGACGACATCGGAAAATAAAGGAACGGATCAGACGGGAGCAAATCGTGTGGATATCGATGCGGACATGATGGAATATTTTGATGTTCGCGAATCGCAATGGCCGAGCATGGCGTCTCAGCCGGACGGGTTTCCGTGGATGGACTGGTCGGACAAAGACAATTTCTATTTTGAAGAAAACAAAATGGTCAATGTGAATGTGGCGCAGCACGGAGCGACGGAAACTTCTTATTCGGCATACGTGCATTACGGTCGGGAAGCGGACGGCAGGAGTTCGCGCGGCTGGAACGAGGAAGAATACGCCATCGAAGAAAACTGGGAAGCCGGCAAAAATATAGAAGATCAGTGGGATACCGTGTTCAAGTATGAAGAACAGGGCAAAACGGTGGAGATGATCACGGTTACGGCGTGGAACGAATGGCTGGCGTGGAAGTACAATCCCGCGGGCGATCAGGTCCTGTATGTGGACAACTTCAATGCGCAGTTTTCGCGTGATATGGAGATGGACAAAAATTATTACAAGGATAATTTTTATCTGCAGTTGGTTCGGAATGTCCGCAAGTATAAGTACAGCGATGTAAAAGATACGGGGTATAGTTGGCAGAGCAAGACGGTGGAAGATTTTTCGGGGTTTGATGATTGCGAAGCTGTCTATAAGGACATGGTCGGCGATGCGCGGGAGCGTGATTTCTACGGATTTGATATCAGGGAAGAGGCGAGAGAAGCGGGGCTGATCGGGACATGGTACAGCGATTACTCTAATCGAAATGATATTGTCGAAACAAAAGTCGTGCACGATGCGCAGAATCTGTATATTCTGATACAGACGAAAGAGGATATCACGGCTTATGAGAGCGGTGAAAACTGGATGAACGTGCTGATCAAGACGGGAGCGAGCACGAGCGAAATGAGCTGGGAAGGGTATGATTTTATTTTGAATCGTGCCCCGACGGAAGGGAAAGCGAGTGTGGAAAAGAGTGTCGGAGGCTGGAACTGGACGAGTGTGGGAAGCGCGGATATGCGTGTTTCCGGAAATCAGATGTTTATAACGGTACCGTTTTCCATGTTGGGACTGAGCGAAGAGAATTTTGCATTTGAGTTCAAAGTAGCGGACAACGTGACGAATTATAAGGACATCATGGATTACTATGTAACGGGTGATTCCGCACCGATCGGCAGGCTGAATTACGCTTACGGATACTAAGAACAAATTTTTCGCCGAATACGGCGGGGAAATAATAATTTAAGGAGGGAGTTATGAGTTCTAAAAGAATGAGTATGCTGATTGCTTTGTCATCGGCGTTCGTTCTGGCAATTATTTTATGTTTGTTTTCGGTCATAAAGGTCAAAGCAGACAGTGTAGATGCGTCCATTGAAAATCCGTTCCGCTTTTTGAGTGTGGAATCGCTGGACGATGCAGGAGGCAAAGTTACATTTGTCGTGAACAAAAACCTCGGGGAATACCCGTTCGACGTAACAAGTCTTACGACGGATAAAGTTTCTTATTCGGAAGCGGACGGCGGCACGAGAACGCTTTCCAAAGTTTCTTATTCATGGAATGATTTTCTGCCGAAGCTTTCTTTCTCGTTTGCGGAAGATACGACGAGTGAGAGCGGAGTGGAATACGCCGTCGGCGATTCGATCACGATTTCTGCCGGATTCTCCTTTAAAAACTGGGACGGATCGGATCTGGGTATCAATGTTACGCAAGATTATACGGTAACGTATACGCAAGACGGCTGGGTCGGCACTTTCCTGGATTCTGCGTTGACAAATATTACTGTAACGAACCGCAATCCCGGCGGTATTGACGTGGATTTCGGTATCAGCGGGGTCAGTGCAAATCAGATCGCCATGGACAGCGCACATTGGTCGGATGACAACGTGGCTGCATGGGAAAGGATCAGCTCTTATGTAGAATACAACAGCGATGCTGAAGGAAACGAATTCAACCGTTTCTGGCTTTCAGCGGACGGGAAACTCACGGTTACCAAGGGCGATGATTCCTTGCATCCGCAGGCGGGCGATTATTTCGTATTGAAAAAAGGTTTTGTCATGTGGGCATACACGGGAGCACCTTTTATGTCCTACGGAACGGAGGGTGTAAGTTATGTACCTGTGTTTGCGGTTAACGAAGATATCGGCTTTCTTTGTGACGGCACATCCTGGACGCGCATTGTAGAAGCAGAGAGCGCGGAACTTGGAAATCAGGCGGCGGTCGAGGACTTGAGAGTCGGACAGTCGCTGAAGATCGAGTGGATATTGAACGAAGGAGCGAACGAGATCCCTGTCTATAAGACGTCGGACGATACCGTTGCGACGGTGGATTCGACTGGAAAAATTTCCTGTCTGGCAGAAGGTGAAGTAACGATAACGGCGCAATTTAAGAATTTCACCAAAACGATCACTTTTACGGTCGGAGCGGAATTGAAAGTGGTTTCCTATGATTTTTCCATAAAAGGAGCAGCCACGCGCGACGGGGTGCAGTATCTGGTGGAATATGTCGGGGAAGAGCTGGACAAAGAATTTGCGGCAAGC
>CATYEP010000065.1 GCA_958405585.1 uncultured Eubacteriales bacterium | reverse complement strand
GAAAAATCAATAACATGCTTGTTTTTTCCATACATTTTGACTATTTTTACATCCGATTTTAATTTTTGCCGACTAAACTTACATATCGCACTTCCGATCAGTTTCTGGATATTTCTTTGCGTCGCCGCTCATAAAATGCTATGGTTTTTTCCAGCAATTCACTGTCCGCAATCGGCTGTTCACAACGCAAAGCCCCGTCTTCGTTGATCGACGACATATCCAACGCCGCTTCCGTAAACTGCTGTACAAGCTGAGCATGAAAGCTGTGTGAAGCACAATCTTCCAATGCCGCCGCATAACACAGCAAAACTGCCCTCTCCGCCGCACACATATCTGACAACGCGTCCGCTTCGTTCAGAGATACATCCCTTTTGCTCAATTTTTGCATATACGTCTCCCTTGTTTTTTACTATTGCTGTTTCAGAGTATCTAACAGTGCACAATACCGTGCCGCATGATTCTGCGACAAAGTACGCATCCGCGCCGACAGGACGCTGTCTGTCAAAGTGTTCGCATACAGTTTTGCTTTCTCTCCTGCAAGATATTCCGCTTCCAGCAGGTTGCAAATTCGCGCCAATGAACGCGCAGAAAAACGGTTGATCATTCTTTTTGCTCCTATGCAATCAGTTTGTGCCAAAAAGAGATCCTCTATTCTTACTTTCTACGTTTAACCCGTGCCGCAAGCAAAATTTTTCCCGCAAAATCTTCCCACTTTTTTGCAAGCCGCATCATTCTCTTTCCCAAACATAAAAGGACAAAGGGCAAGTGTGCAAATTTTTGCACGCTTGCCCTTTGTCTGATCAAATCATTTTTTTATAACAATTCTAAACCGTTTTAACAAACAAAACTTTTCATTTTACTAGGCGCAAACACTTTTTTATTTCATTTAAAAATCTGTTGTTCGTTATTTTTTAAGAATCCTGTTATTTTCTTTTGAAAAGCGTTCTGCGGCAGCTGTCGCACTCGATGGGTGTTCCTTCCGCCAGTTTGGAGAGCTCGGCAATGGACAATTCCATTCCGCACTGCGGACAACGGTTGTCCTTTACCTCACAAACAACGGGATATAATTTTTCGCGACGTTTCGCATTGTATTTTTCCAGCTGATCTTTCGGAACTTTCTCAGCCAGTTTTTTCATCTCCGCTTCGATCTCCGCAATTTCTGCGGCATGCGATTCTTTTATTTCCGCGTATTTTTCCTTGTATTCCTTATACTGACGCTGCATGGCGATCGTCTGCTTTTTGACCGTCTGGTATTCTGCCGACGCAGCTTCGATCATCGACGCAAGTTTGTTGATCTCGGTTTTTAACCCGCGCAGAGTATCTGAGATCTGCGTGGCATTCTTTTTATAAAAGGATATTTCGCCTCCCTGTTCACCGATCATTTCATCCAGATTCTCATAATCTTTGATCGTGTCGGCGATTTCCTTATACTTCTTCTCGAGTTGTTCATACAAATGCCGTAGTTCCGCTGCTTTCGCATCCAGAGCTTCCAGTTTTTCAGGCGCTTTTTCCGACAAAAACTTGCGCGACGTCATATACTTTTTCCTCTCCTCCGTAGCCGAAATCGCTTGTTCGACCGCGCGAAGTTTTCCGTCAGCCTCCTGGTATCTCAACAAATCGTCTATCATTTTACACCTCCGCCCTTAAAGCATAAACCGGTCTTCATAAAACATGCAAGGCACGCCCAGTTTGTCTTTAAGTTCCTGATAAATTTTCTTAAATCCGTAATTTTCGCTTGCATAATGCGTCAACTGCACAACATTCAGCCCCGATTCCAACGCATCGCAAATGAAATTGTGTTTTATATCCGCAGAAACAATCACCTGCGCTCCCGCGCGCTTTGCCGACGCAACAGCACCCGCATCCACGCCTGCTCCGCAAAAAGACGCCGCGCGCGTGATCATCCGTTCTTTCCCGTATAAAAAAGCGCGTTTCGTACACAGTTTGTTCTTCAAATTCTCTACAAATACGGAAAACGCAATCTCGTCGACTTCAAAAATCCTGCCGTAACCGCCCTTTTCCAGCTTTTCCTGCGGCACAAAATCACCTTTCCCTCCTGCCGCACGCGCCAGGCTTTCATCGATACCGCCCTCCGCGCAATCCAGATTCAGGTGCATGGAAATAATTCCGATCCCGTTCTCCGCCGCGCGCAGGATCCGCGCCCCGAGCGGATCGTCCGCCCTCAGCCCCGAAACAGGATAGAAAATCGCCGGATGATGCGTTACGATCAGATTGCAACCGTTTTCAAGCGCCGCATCCAGCGCGCCCTGTGAAAGGTCCAACGAAAATACAGCCCCCGCGATCTCTTTGCCGCCGTCCAACAATATCCCGCTGTTATCATGCCCGCCATACGCCGCTATGTATTCGTCGCTCAGTTTCTTCGGAAACCGCGCGTCGATCTTTTCATAAATTTCTTTCAGCTTCATGCAAAACCTCCGTCAAAAGCATCCACCGGCTCTTCACCGCAGGAATATCTTTCCCCGCAGCGCTAAGCCGATCACAACATTTCGCGATTTCGGCACGCAGAAACATAATAAAATCTTGCGTAGGGGAATTCAGATTATCGTACCCGAAAAGCAAGGTACGTTCATCGTATTTTCGTGTCACACCGTCTCTTTGAGCGCATATGACATCGTAAAATTTTCCGTCAGAAAACATATAATCGCGCGTGATCGCATAACCGTTTCCCAACAGATATTCCCGCAATTTAGAAGAGTTTTTCATCGGCTGTAAAACCAATCGTTCCGGAAAAAAACCGTCTTTTAAAATCCCGATGATCTCTTCGCCGCCCATTCCGCCGATCAATACCTGCTCCGCATCCTTCGGCACAAGTTCCAGCCCCGCACAGCAAAAACTTTTGACCGTCCCCGCCTCTATGTATGCGGCAAGCAGTTTCTCCGCTTTCGCAAGGCTCGCCGCACTGATATCCGAAATATAACAACGCTCGCAAAGTCCTTGCCGCAGTACAAATTCCGCGCAATAACCGTGATCACACCCGACATCCGCAAATATCTTGCATGCACCGATCTCACCGCAGAGAGTCTGCAACCGCAAAGAAAGTTTCATCAGTCAAGAAAATCCTTCAGCTTCTTACTGCGCGAAGGATGCCGCAGTTTGCGCAGCGCTTTCGCTTCGATCTGACGGATACGCTCCCTCGTTACATTGAATTCCTTGCCCACTTCTTCCAGTGTGCGAGGCTTTCCGTCGTCGATCCCGTAACGCAGGCGCAATACTTTTTCTTCACGAGGCGTAAGTGTGTCCAATACACCTAAAAGCTGTTCTTTCAGCATCGTGAAAGCTACCGAATCGGACGGCGTGATCGCACGATCATCTTCGATAAAATCTCCAAGATGCGAGTCTTCTTCCTCACCGATCGGAGTTTCCAAAGAAACAGGATCCTGCGCGATCTTCTGGATCTCACGGACGCGGTCGACCGGCATATTCAGCTCTTTCGCAATCTCTTCCGGCGTCGGTTCCCTGCCCAGTTGCTGCAACAAAATCCGCGACGCCCGCGTCAGACGGTTGATCGTCTCCACCATATGCACGGGAATTCGGATCGTGCGCGCCTGATCTGCGATCGCGCGCGTGATTGCCTGGCGGATCCACCATGTCGCATACGTGGAAAATTTGAAGCCTTTCTGATAGTCAAACTTTTCCACCGCTTTCATCAATCCGAGATTGCCTTCCTGGATCAGGTCCAGAAATAACATCCCGCGCCCGACATACCGCTTTGCAATGGACACGACCAATCTCAGGTTCGCCTCCGACAAACGCTTCTTTGCCGCTTCGTCGCCTTCCTGCATCTTACGCGCCAGCTCGATCTCTTCATCCACCGATAGCAACGGTACTCTGCCGATATCTTTCAGATACATCTTGACCGGATCATCCAGACCGATGTCCCGCAGTGTCTGTTCAAACAATTCGCGGTCCCGCTCGTCTTCGTCTACGATCTGAATTCCCGCTTCACCGATCGATTTGTAAATATAATCGATCTGATCGGGACTTGTATCGATTTTTTCCAGAATATCACACAGCACATTGGTCGAAATACTGCCCTTCTGCCGATATTCACTGATGATCTGTTTGAGTATGTCATTCAGTTTTTGTTCGGATACACTCATCTTGTTTTTCTGCTGTCCTCCGCTTATGTTAAAAATTTTTCAGTTCAATGGTCAGCCGCAGGATCTCACGCGTGATCTCTCGCTTTTTCGCAAGATCCGTCTCCGCATCGCACAGCCTGCTCAGCCGCTCCAGCTCCGCTTCAACGCGCGCACGCTCCAGTGTCTGCACGCAATCATGAAAATATCTCTCCGCTCCCGGCCCCGTCAGACTCTCTCCTACACTCAGGTCAAGAATCTGCGAAAGCTCAGGCTCGTTTTCGTCCACAATGTCGAAAATCGCGCTCGCTCGTATCGGTTCCCCCGCTTTTTGCCGCGCTTTGACATATTCCGCGATAGTATTATGCACAGGATTGTCGAATTTGACACCCGAAATATCAAAATTTTTCGCATATTTCGCGCCAAATAGCACGGATGCCAATATAAAACGGCACGCTTTCAGCTTTCCGTCCGATCCGTCTTCCCGATGCACGGGTTCCCGTATCTCCGTTTCGGCTTTCTGCAACGGCACGCTCTCCAGATCCCTTCGCAATGACTCGTACGTTACTCCCGTTTCATCGCGCAGCCGCTTGAGCAGATCTTCTTTCACACTCTCGCTTTCCGCTTCCGCCACCACTTTCAGCGCCGCCGCAATATATGCACGCTTGTCCTCCGTCTTTGCAAGGTCCAGACCCTGCTTTTGTACCTGCATTTTGAAATCGATCAGCGGCATCGCATTATCTAAACAACTCTGATACCCTTCCGCCCCGCGACGCTTGATCACATCGTCCGGATCCAGCCCCTCCGGCAGCGGTACCACCCGCACGTTCACTTGTTCGTCCCGCAGAATCTCCAATCCGCGGATCGCTCCTTTCTGCCCCGCAAAATCCCCGTCATAACTGATATACACATTGTCGACATAACGCTTTGCAAGCCGCGCCTGCTCCTTCGTCAGAGCCGTTCCCATGCTCGCCACTACATTTTCAAACCCAGCCTGAAACAAAGCAAGCGTGTCCATATAGCCTTCCACCATGATGATGTCTTTCAGAACCCCCGCCTTCTTTTGCTTCTTGATCTGGTTGATATTGTATAAATTCTTGCTCTTGTTGAACACCATCGTCTCGCGCGTGTTCTTGTACTTTGCAAAATCCGTCTTTTCCAGAACGCGGCCGCCAAACGCAACCACATCCCCCATCGCGTTGATCACCGGAAAAATCAGGCGCTCCGCCTGCGCATCCACCAGTCGCTTATTCTTCTCCGATTCGATCACCGCTCCGCTGTCAATAATATCTTCGCGCGAATACCCTTTGTCCAACAGATACTGCGGCAGACTCTTGAAATCCAACGACGCACCCAGCCCGAATTTGCGTACCACCGGCGCCGAAATTTTTCTCGATAATATATACTGAATATGCGCATCCGCATGCCCAGAATTCAGATTGTTCAGATAAAAATGCGCACTCTCGCGCAGAATCTTAAGAATATTGTCCCGCTTTTTCTTCTGTTCGACAACCTTTTCCGTATCGAAATTCATCTCCGGCATCGGAAGTTTCGCTCGTTCCGCCAACATCTTGACCGCGTCCATGAAGTCCACCGATTCGATTTCCCGGATGAACGTGATCACGTCTCCCGATACACCGCATCCGAAACAGTGATAAAACTGTCCTTCTTCGTTTACCGTGAACGACGGAGTCTTTTCGTGATGAAACGGACATCGCCCCCACCAGTTTCCGCCTTTGCGCTCCAACGAAACATAGTTTCCGACGATCTCCACAAGATTATTCTTACTTTTCAATTGTGACAAAAATTCAGGATCCAATCCCTTTGCCATATACTCCTCATTCCTCTGCTTCCAATATTCCGCCCGGCTGGCTTCAGATCTCTTCGATGTCTTTTTCCGTCAACGCCCAGCTGCGCGGAACAAATATGTATTCAAATACCGCTATCGCAAACTTGTCCGTCATGGACGAAAGATAATCGCAGATCACCTGCTCCAGAGGATACCGCTCCGAAAGCTCCAGATAAAAGGCCGGAAGTCTGTCCTTGTTCGCTTTGAAATATTCGTACATTCCCGAAAGCATCCGCTTCGCCCGCTCTTCTTCTTTCATGGACGTCGGCGTTATGTAAACCTTGTCAAACATAAACGCCCGCAGATCTTCCAGCGCTTCCGCTTCCCGCTCGCCCATCGCGACGCGGTTCTTGCCTTTACTGTTTTCATAAATGGATGTGATCATGGTATTGATCCGATCCCGCGAGCTCGCTCCCAGCACTGACACATCTTCTTTCGGAAGGTCCTCCGCCCGCAACAGTCCGGCACGGATCGCATCCTCAATATCATGATTCACATAAGCGATCCGATCCGCCAACGAAACGGCTTTCCCTTCCAGTGTCGCAGGATTGCCGCTTTTTTTATGATTCAATATGCCGTCGCGTACTTCAAAGGTCAAATTCAGACCTTTTCCTTCTTTCTCCAACACGTCCACCACACGAAGCGACTGCACATTGTGCGAAAACCCCGTCGGAGACAGCGAATTCAGTACGCGCTCGCCTGCATGCCCGAACGGCGTGTGCCCCAAATCATGCCCCAAAGCGATCGCTTCCGCCAGATCTTCATTCAAAGCCAAAGAACGCGCGATCGAACGCGCAATCTGCGAAACATCAATGGTGTGCGTCATGCGCGTACGGAAATGATCGCCCTCCGGCGAAAAAAATACCTGCGTCTTGTTCTTCAGACGCAAAAAAGCTTTGCTGTATATGATCCTGTCGCGGTCGCGCTGAAAATCCGTACGCATGTTGCAGGGCGTTTCCTCTCTCTCCCTGCCCTTGGTATTTCTGGATTTGCAGGCATATTCCGAAAGAAACATCTCTTCCGATTTGTATGTACGCTCCTTGATATCGAAATGGCGCATTTTTACCCCCTTCCTGTTTTTCCCGTCGCTCCGCAAATTTCCTGCACAATAATGATTTCGACGAAACCTCCCGAAAACCTTTTTTTATGAAAAAATTTTTTATTTCTTTATAAGAATTTTTGCCGCCGCACCGAATACGGTGCGGCGGCAGGCTCTTAATTTTCAGATCACCGCACCGCCGTTCACGCGCAGGATCTCACCTGTTATATATCTGTTTTCGGCAAGAAAACGGACTGCTTGGGCAACTTCTTCAGGCGATCCCTGTCTTTTTACAGGGATTCCATCCATGAACGCCGCCACCTCATCGGCTGAAAAACGAGAATTCATCTGCGTTTCGATCATGCCGCAGGAAACTGCGTTGACACGGATCCCGCAAGGGCCCAATTCCTTTGCCGCCGCTTTCGTAAACCCGATCAATGCAGCTTTGCTCGCCGAATACGCCGCTTCGCACGACGCCCCTACTTCACCCCACATGGACGAAACGTTGATAATACAGCCCCCGCGGCTGCGCAGCTTCGGGATCGCCGCGCGCGTACATAAAAACGCGCCCGTCATATTTACAGAAAATACCCTGTTCCACTCGCAAAGCGACATATCCTGGATCAGACCAAAAGAAGCCGTACCCGCGTTGTTCACCAGTATTTCCAACCCGAACACGGAAGAAAACATCCTTTCCACCTGATGCTCATCCGAAACATCACAGCAAAACATGCTCGCCTCTCCGCCCGCCTTTCGGATAAGCTCCAGAGTTTCTCTCGCGCCCTTCTCATCCTTTTGATAGCAAAAAGCTATATCGTACCCCGCTTTTGCAAACGAAATACAGATTTCTCTGCCTATACCGCGCGATCCGCCCGTAACCAGAACCGTGCTCATTTTTCACCCCGCACGGGAATTTCAAATTTCTTTAAAATGGCGCGCGCCACCTCGTCTGCGTTCATACCGTTCGTATCCACCGTATAATCCGCACACCCTTCATAGACAGGCGTTCTCTGATCGAGCAGCTGTTTCATCTTTTCAAACGTCGTATTTTTCAAAAGCGGCCGCTCGTCCCCCGTATGCCCTGTCCGTTCGAACAATACTTTTATATCCACCTTCAAAAACACTATTTTCCCGCTGCCTGCCTTGAACACCGCCGAATTTTCCGGTTTCAGAACGCATCCTCCGCCCGTGGAGATCACGCAATTGTCTTCTCCAGCCACGCTGCGGACTACTTCCGTTTCGATCTCACGAAAACGAGCTTCTCCGTAAAACTCAAATATGCCAGGTATGCTTCCGTACCTCTGCGTGATCAGATCGTCCGTGTCATACCAACGCATTCCGCTCAGCTCCGAAATACGGATCCCGACCGTCGTCTTGCCTGCGCCCATCATTCCGCAAAGTACAATATTCATAACAAAAAGCTCTCCGCTGCCAGAATGTAACTGTTTTTGCCGAACCCTAAAATCGTACCGCGGCAAACTTCAGAGATAACCGACGTGTGCCGAAACTCTTCCCGCTTGTGAACATTGGACATATGCACTTCCACGACAGGTGTGTTCACCGACGCGATCGCATCGCGGATTGCATAGCTGTAATGCGTAAACGCGCCCGCATTCAGAATGATCCCGTCCGCATTGCTCGTCTGGATCTTTGTACAGATCTCCCCTTCCAGATTGCTCTGGTAAAATTCGCACTCCGCACCGCGCGCCTTGCAGTACGCCGCAATTTCCGCATTAATATCTTCCAGCGTCTGCGTTCCGTACACGCCCTGCTCGCGCCTGCCCGTCATGTTCAGGTTCACCCCGTTGAGAATCAGCAGTTTCATGGATCCATTCTCCTTTTTTCTGTTTCGTACATTCTTCTTTCAGTTCGCAAATTTTTTGCGGTATTCCTCAAACAGCTTTTTCGCTTCCGCCGCATCCGGATCACGCCCCAGCAAAATACAATCTCCGTAATACGCCTGGTAAAACAACATTCCTTCTCCGTTTACGATCTTCTTCCCGAGCGTTTCCGCAATCCGCAGAAACTCACTCTTGCGCGGCACATAGATCAGATCTACCGCCGCTTCGCACCGCGACAGAATATCCTCGCCCACAGGAGATCTGCCTTCCGTTTTATGCATTCCCACTCCGGTTACGTTAACGATCATAAAATAATCTTCCGGAGAAAGTTGCTCCAAAACCGTCAGATTTCCGAACTCGCGCTGAAGCTCCTGTGCATTTTCCGTTTTCAGATCATACACAAACACCTGCGCCCCTGCATCGGAAAGTTTTTTCACTACGCTCCTGCCTGCACCGCCGGCACCC
>CATYEP010000064.1 GCA_958405585.1 uncultured Eubacteriales bacterium | reverse complement strand
AATCGCATTGTTGTTGAATAGCTATGGATGAATAAAAGGCAAAAAATTAAAAAAGATTTAATTTGCAAATTAAGAGAGCAATTTATGGAGCGTGAATTATATAGAAGATTAACAAACCCGGATAAAAAATATCTCGGAAAACCGTTTTGGTCATGGAATGGGGATTTGGAAAAAGATGAACTGCTGCGGCAGATAGAAGTAATGCGGACGATGGGGTTCGGCGGCTTTTTTATGCATTCACGCACAGGATTGGTTACCGAATATATGGGAGAAAAGTGGTTTTCACTTGTTCGCGAGTGTGCTGCGCGGGGCGAAAAATTTGACATGGAAGCGTGGTTATACGACGAAGACCGTTGGCCGAGCGGAACTTGCGGCGGAGAGGTAACAAAAAATCAAGATTACCGCCTTCGTTTTTTGTCGGAATACGACAATGATGAAGAAGCACTTTCACAGGAATATGTTGTCGGCATTGTTTGTCGGTACACTTTACTTTTTGAAAATGGGAAATTAAAAGACGCTATTTCAGTAAAAGGCAAATGCGAAGTGCCTTCCGGTTATACATATGCAGTTTATGCGGAAGAACTTATGGCGAATAATGACGTTTACAACGGAACGGCTTATCTCGACACGATGAACGCGGAAGCATCGCAGGCGTTTTTTGAAAGTACACTTGAACGGTACGGGAAAAAATGCGGTGATATGTTCGGAAAAGAAATACTCGGCATATTTACGGATGAACCGCATCGCGGTGCGATTTTTACGGGCTTTGGTATAACGAATAAAAAACGCCGTATACAAAGGGGTTGTTCGCTGCCTATCGAAAAAAATACGGAGAGGAATTGTGCGTTCCGCAAATCTATTACGCTCCGGTTCAAGGTGAAAATAAGACGGCGGCACGGTATGTCGATATATTGGATGATTTGTTTACGCAGAATTTTGCAAAGAAATATCAGGAGTATTGCCGTAAACTTGGTTTAATATTCACGGGGCATATTCTACACGAAGACAGTTTGAATTTTCAGACTGCTCTTTCGGGTTCTATGATGCGCTTTTATGAATATATGGATTATCCCGGTATTGATAATCTTAGTGCGCATAATGGATGCTATTGGGCGGTGATACAATGTGCTTCTGTGGCGAGACAACTGAAAAAGCCGTTTGTGTTGAGCGAATTGTACGGTTGCACGGGCTGGGATATGCCTTTGAACGAATATAAGCGGATTGGGGATTGGCAGGCGCTGTTCGGCGTAAATTTGCGTTGCCCGCATTTATCGTGGTATTCCATGAAAGGGGAAGCAAAGCGCGATTATCCCGCAAGTATTCTGCATCAGAATGCTTGGTATCGCGATTGGAAACCGCTTGAAGAATATTTCGGGCGAATTGGTATTATTTTGACAGAAGGTAAGCGTTGCACCGATCTATTGGTAATTCATCCTATAGAGAATATGTGGAAATTGGTGCGCAAAGGTTGGGTAAAAGCGTTTGAGCCGAACGATGGAGCGGTTCGCTGTTTGGAAGAGTCGTTTCAAAAACAGTGCATGGATTTGATTGCCTCGCAGCACGAATTTGATTACGGCGACGAAGAACTTATGCAAAAATACGGCAGCATCGGTAAAGACGCCGCGGGTGCGTATCTGAAGGTAGGAGAAGCGATGTACCGTACCGTTTTGCTTGCGCAAGGGCAGACTGTGCGTGAAAACACGCAGGTGTTGCTTACCGATTTTTGTGCGTTGGGCGGAAAAGTTGTGCAAAACGTATCGGAACTCCCTAAAGGAGAAGTTTTGTCGGCGCCGCGTAATATCGCATCGGCAATTCGCCGTATAGCAGGCGAAACATGGTTGTTCTTAATGAATTTAAGTGAAACGGAATTGACGGCAGGTGCGATAAGCCTGTCGGAAACATTGGAATGCCTGTATGCCGAAGAGTGGGATATGGTTGCATTTGAATCGTTAGGAGACGTAAGTTTATCCGATTTGTCCTTTGAACCGGGGCAACTGCGTATCTTCAAACTAAATAAAGAATCGTCCATGTCAAAGATTCCGTTGCCGGGCAAACAAATAGAATTGCCCGAAAAGATGGCTTATGAATTAAGTGAGCCGAATGTGCTTGTTTTAGAACGTGTTCGTTGGTTTTTAAATGGCGAGATACAGGAGAACGGTAACGAAACGGATATTTTAAAATTAGATAAGAAATTGCGAATCAAATTTAGGCTTGAACCGCGCGGCGGCGAGATGCTCCAGCCGTGGTTCACTGCAAAATACTTAGGATGCACAGATAAATCGTTGGGCAGGGTTCGGGTAGAGTACCGTTTTTATTCAGACATAGAAACTGATATTAGTATTGCCGCGGAATATGATTCTGTCGAATTGAACGGTGTTACCGTCCAAAGAACGGAAGGGTTTTGGATTGATTGTTGTTATCGTCTTTTTTCGGGCAGGGCGCGGAAAGGCGAAAATATCATAGCCGTAAGTTTTGATTTCAAAAGAAGCAACGATCTGGAAGCGGTATTCGTGTTGGGTTTATTTGGAGTAGAACTTCCGAATACTCTCGTAGAGCTGCCGAAGACGCTTTCCTCTGTACACACAGAAAAGCAATGGTTACCCTTTTATGGCGGTGCAATCTCCTTCCATACAGGAATAAAAAATGGAAAAGTTTCGATTGCGGCGAAAGAATTGCATGGGGCAGATTTGCATATATCAGACGGCTATGCGGACAAGCTGATTGCGTTTCCTCCGTACAACACATCTTTGACACTTAAGGGAGAGCTTGTCATTTCATTGTATTGCACACGCAGAAATACGTTCGGACCGCATCATTTGCTTCCTCAACCGCAGTATGCATATTCTCCTGAATTATGGATGAGCGAAGGAGAGCATTGGACAGACGAATATGTTCTTTCTGAACAAGGTTTTTCCTGTTCGATGAGTATAAACGGAGATAATAAAAATGGCATGTAAAAAGAGAAAAAATCCGCAAAAAATATCCGCCGTCCGTTCGGGCGGCGGATATTGGATATGGCTTGATAATGAAATATCTCCGGATAGTTATGGAGAATTTTTTGAGGAAATTGAAATCTCTCATTCCGTTTCGGTTCGTTTGAGAATTTCTTGCGATAGTAATTATGCGGTTTATATCAACGATGCTCTTGCTGCATTCGGGCAATATGCTGATTATCCATGGTATAAGGTGTATGACGAAATAGAATTATCAACATTTTTTACTGTAGGCGTCAATTGCATTAAAATTATCGTTTGGTACTACGGGGAAAATTTTTCAACGTATTATAAAAGAAAACCGGGGGTATGGTACGAATGGAAAATTGGAGACAAAACCGTTTGCGTTTCCTCACGGCGCACGTTATGCTGCAAAAGTGAAAATTATCTGAATGGTCTGCAAAAAATCATTACGCCGCAACTTGGTTATTCATTTTGTTACGATACGTGCGTATATAGCCCGCCGCTTGCAAAAGCTGTAGAAATTCCGCCGCTTGCAAGGGAGCTTTATTTAAGGCCGATAAATCGTTGTGTTTTGGGCGAGCGTTCCGAAGGGATATTGATCGACGAAGCAAAACATATGTATGATCTCGGCAGGGAACGGGCGGGCTTGCTCTTTATATGCTTTGAAGCGGAAAAGGAAGCAAAGCTAAAAATCTCCTACGGCGAGCATATTACGGACGGGTGCGTTCGTTCCGAAATTAACGGACGAAGTTTTTCGGTGGAATTGATTGGTTGCGGAAAAATCGTTGAATATATGAATCCTTTCCGGCGTTTGGGCGGGCGTTTTTTACAGGTTGAATGCGATGAGCCTTTTAAAATAGATGCGATAGGTTTGCAGGAAATCGAATATCCCGTAACGGAAATCCCGTTTGTTGTCGGCGATTCGTTGCAGCAAAAAATCTATGATGTTTCGGTGCGGACGCTTAAACTATGTATGCACGAGCACTACGAGGATACGCCATGGAGAGAACAGGCGCTTTACTGTTTTGATGCCCGTAATCAAATGTTATGCGGATATAGTGCTTTTTGCGAGTTTACGTTTCCGAAAGCAAACTTAAATCTGATAGCGCAAGCCTGCCGAAAAGACAAATTGTTGCCGATTTGTTTTCCGTCAAGCATTGATCTTACGATTCCGTCTTTTTCATTGCATTACATTATTGCTGTTGAAGAATATCTGCGTTTCAGCGGTGACGTGGATTTTGTAAAAACGGTTTATCCGCGCTTGTGTGAAATTGTTGATGTTTTTACGGACCGGCTTGAAGGCGGATTGACGCCGATATTTTACGGCGACAAGGGGTATTGGAATTTTTACGATTGGGCAGAAGGGTTGGAAGGGAAATTATATGAAGTTGACGAAAAATCGTTCGATTTGATTTTGAACGCGCTTTTGGTTTTTGCGCTTTTGCGCTTGCGCGCCATTGCAATAAAACTCAAAGAGAATACGTCCAAAGTAGATAAACTTATTCCGCTGATTAACGAAGCCATACGGAATGTTTTTTATGACGAAAAAACAGGTTTGTTTTCTACTTTTGCTGGGGAAATGCATTTCAGTGAAACGGGAAACGCACTCGCTATTTTGTGCGGCGCGGCGGGCGAAAGTTCGGGTGCGGTAGCAAAAAAAATTGCGGCAAGCGAATTGCTTCCCGCTTCTTTAAGTATGAAATGTTTTTCGTATGACGCATTGTTGCAAACGGATTTTGCGCTTTACCGTCAATATATTATGGACGACATAGACAGCCGATACGGGCGGATGCTTGAAAGAAATGCTACTTCGTTCTGGGAAACGGAAGACGGTGAACGTGCCTTTGACGGGGCGGGTAGTTTATGTCATGGATGGAGCGCTATGCCGATATATTATTATCGGCTGCTTTGCGGACAACCGACGCCTTCCGATATGGTTTTATAAATTTATAACGGTATTATGTGCGTTTTTGGTGTTTGCGGAGTTGAATGGGTGTAATATGGAAACGCTTTAAAAATTCCCTGTAAAAATAAGGCTTGCTGGAAATTCCGATATAATCCAAGATTGCAGGAATGGGCATATCCGTCGAAACAAGGAGAGAATATGCGGTGGAAAAACGAATCTGGTTGATGTATTCGGTAATTGTCATTCCGGTATAGCGGGAGAAAATGCGGCTGATATAGGCGGGATTATAGCTGAAATTGTCTAACAGAGCAAAAATTTCCTGCTTGGATTTTTTTAAGGAATCGCTCGAATTTAATATAGAAAGCAGTTGCGTCAGCCAAAACGGATAATCGTTTTTATTCTGTACGTCAATATGATCGGAAATGACGAGCGAAAATAATTTGCTCAAAAAAGCAAGGATGAGCGCCTGTTTATCGGAATCCTGATTCGGAAGCGAGTTGATGTCATTGATATTCTTTTGGAATGTTATGGCATCGTAAGGGGTAAGTTTTGTATGAAAGGGTGCCGGTGCTGTTAAAAATTCGTTAAGTTTTGCGGAGGATAGGAAGTTTTGCACCTTGCTGAATAATTCCTCTGTAAATAAGACGTCAATATGAAAAAAGTTTTGCGAATTGTGGAATTTGAAGGCGTGCACATCGTGGGGGCGCAAGAATACGAGGTCGTTTTGCCGCACGATTTCATCTTGACCGTTTATCAGATGCAAAACTTCGCCTGAATTTACAAAAAATATTTCGAAAAAGGTATGGCTATGCATCAATGTTTCGCAATAGCCAAGCGATTGTGTAAAAAAGTTTTGATTGGGCAGAAAAAAGGTCGTATCGAGAACAGTTGTTTTCATAGTAACTACCTCAATAAACTTCGAGTATTGATATTGTAACAAAAAGATTGTATCTTGTCAACGTCTGTCTTTAAAAAAATACTGTAAAAAAGTACAAATTGGGTACTTTTGGACAGAAATCGGATATTGAAATTACATTGGGATTCAAGTATAATAATAGATATAAAAATGCTTTCGGAATCGCTTCGGCGACCGAAAAAGTAAATAGAACGGAGGAAATGTATGACGAACATCATCGGCAGAAAAAACAGACGGTTGCTTATCGTGTGTTTATTAGCGGTAATCGCAAGTTTAACGTTGAGCATCGGTTTGGCTGGATTTACGCGCGCAAGGGCTGAAGAAATTGAACCTGTAGCAATATGGACGCTTGCAACGGAAAGTGTAGATTATACAGTATCCCAGCATACGACGAAGGAAATTTGTGGGGTTACCGGATCGGATTTGCAGACAGATGCAATGTTGTGGAGGCAAGATACGTCCGCATCGTCGGATACTTCTACAAATTTAATTTATTGTCCGTCAACAGCCATGAAAGCGGCAGGAGCGCTTTATGCAATCCATTTTTCAGGGAATGCGGATAAGGTAATTGGAACGGACATCAATACGGTTATAGTTCGGATATATGCTCATTTAACGGCAGACGGCTCGTCGTATTCTATTGAAAACGGCGGTATCCGCTTATATGCGCCTGACGATACGGGTGAAAACGATAGTGGTTATATGATTCCTGCGGATATTCCGCAAAATCAATGGACGAATCTCGTTATTTCAGGCGATGATTTTGCAAAATTGGCCGATAAGAACGGTTGTTTCAGCGGATTTACGGCAGGTAACGCTACAATAAATAATTTGCTGGGCAATAATGGCTATGGATTCGCAGATACAAACTGTTGGATCGCATTTGATACGTTTACCGCATACAGCGAACATTGTGTAACATTTGACGACGGCGCTTCAACTACGTCGCAGCTTGTTGCAGCAGGAGAAACTGTTACGGCGCCTTCGGTAGAAAAAAATGGATATAGTTTACTCGGTTGGTACGATCAGACTGGCAAAAAGATCGATCTTTCGCAGCCGATTACAAAGTCGGTCAAACTTACCGCAAAGTGGCAGCCGAATAGTAGCGTGTTCAACGGGATGGAGGCTGAAGGTCAGGATAATGCGGGTAATCCAAATCTTTCTAACAGAAAAGTACAGGAAGTTTACGGTACGCCTTTGGACATGAAAGACGTTAAATTTTCTGTACAGAATACTGCAGCAGGCAACAACTATCTGACATATGGCGTATCGACCAACAATATTAGTGCAAGCCCGACGGTTATTTGGAACGGCGGTTCGAGTGCCATTTCTTTAAAAAATAGTGACGGAAGCTGGAAAAATGTAGTTGCTCGCGTGTACGCGCATTTAACGTCGAACGGTTCTTCCTATTACGTGGAAAAAGGTGGCATTCGTCTGTATGGGGCGGACGATAACGGTTCAAACAATAGCGGATACATGATCCCGGCAGATATCCCGCAGAATCAGTGGTTCTATTTGGAAATTTCGGGTGAATATCTTGCGGATGTCAATGGCGATTTCAGCGGTTTTGCAGTAGGTTCAAATTGCGTTGAGGGTGTCGCTCAGGCAGGAATGTATCCCAACAATGGTCAAGCATACGGTGTTGAAAACGGTTGGGTTGCTTTCGATACATTCACGGTCGGTTCTTATGTGGTTACTTTCCGAAACGGCAGTGAAATCACACAGCAGCTTGTCGCTTCGGGCGAAACTGTTTCAGAACCGGGTTCTGCGCCGACAAAAGCAAACTATACTTTTATCGGTTGGTATACTGAAAACGATACGCTGTATTCTTTTGGTAGCACTGTGACGGAATCTTTTACGCTCGTTCCGAAATGGAAACATATTGACGGCATTCTTTCTTCGGCTAATGAGAGTGATTATACATTTGGACAAAGTACGCTTACGCATATTGCAGGCTTCACGAGCATAGGCGAAGGTTCTTTCTTTAATGATGCGCCGCTTACCGTTGCAAAATATACGCATAATGCGGCTTCTTTGGGAGCCAAAGACGCAGCAATCAATTCTGCTCTTGCAAGTGCAAACAATCAAAAAGCTTTCGTCTATAAAACACATAGTTGGGGCATTGGAAGAGCGCAGAATGCGGTCAACTTTATCGCAACAAGCAACGTTTCGGAGACAGACGCTCTTATTATTCGCGTATATGCGCACCTTTCTTCGGGTTCGACATACAGCACGAACTTCGGAGGGATTATGCTTTATCCTCTCGGGGCTGACGGTTCGAGCGGTGGTTATCAGATTCCCGCGGATATCGTGCAGGATGAGTGGGTAGATCTTGTTTTAACGGGCAACGATCTTGTGGCTCTTGCGCAGGGCGGCGTGTTGAACGGATTTCAAATCGGGAGCGGCTTCCGATCTTCAAGCGATAGTATGGCTTATACGGGTGTTTGGAGCCAGGACACCGGCGCTTGGATTCTTATCGACAGTATTGCCGCTGTAAAGGGCTACACGGTAACTTATCTGGATTCGGATACCACAACGGTATTGAAAGAGGAAATAGTATATCAAGGTAAGTCGATACAGGAATTATTCATTCCGGAAAAAGACGGACAAGTATTTACCGGTTGGAAACAGGAGGATATCTATTTTGATTTCGATACGCCGATACGTTCGGATGTTGAGCTTACCGTTTCGTGGGCACCTGCGGCCGACCTTTTGGATGCCGCAAACAATGGATATTACGAAAAAGGTTCTGATTTTATAACTATTCTTGACGGAGAAACGGAGTTCTCATCAAATCTTATTGCCGATCCGTCACAGGTCGTAAGCATTCAGCTTACGGAAAGCGGTAAATTGTATGTGATATCCCGTTCAGGCGTACAGTCGTTTACTTTGGGCGAAAACGAATTTGTAAAACAAGCGCATTGCGTCATAACGTATGATCGTGGGGACGGTATAGTAATACGGCAGGTCATCAAACAGGGCGGCTATGGCAGAGTTTTGTCTGCTGAATCGACGCAGCGGCTCGGATATATTTTTAACGGTTGGAAAACCGCAGACGGTTCCGAGTTTGTGTATGGCGAAACGGCTGTTTCCGAGGATATCACCGTATCTGCGGAATGGAATTACGATTGCATTGCCGAGAACCAGTATGCATGGTATTACGGCGCTTATTATGATAGTGCAAGCAGCGCAATGATTGTTTTGAAAGAGGGGAACAATGCCGTTTATAACGGGCAGGAGTATAAATATTATATCCTTGTTTCCGATGAGTTGGTCATTGAACTGAACGGCAAAGAAGAAACATTCAATGCCACCATGTACAGCACGAAGATCGTGGCGGGGAATTCGAATTTTTATGAATTGAAAAGTTATACCGTTGTGTTCGATACGGATGGCGGCAGTAATGTCGATTCTCAAACCGTAGCCTCAGATCAGGGTTGGAAGATAAACAAGCCTGTCGATCCGACGAAAGAAGGATACGTTTTCAAAGGCTGGTATCTGGCGGACGGAACGGAATATGATTTCAATTCTATCGTTTCGGGCGGATTTACTTTGTTTGCAAAGTGGGAACCTGTCGAATCTAGTAACAGCGGCGGCTGTGGCAGCGTTTTTGACGGCGTAAGTATGTATTTGTCTGTGATTGCCTTAATTGGCGTTTTGGTTCCGGTG
>CATYEP010000063.1 GCA_958405585.1 uncultured Eubacteriales bacterium | reverse complement strand
GCCGCGGCGCGAAGATCCTTCGCGCCGCGGCTTTGATCTGTACGAAATGATTCGGGATAAAATGCAAGCGAGTTTTCGGGAAATGTATCGGATTTTTGTTGAATTGCTTTCCTACAGTTGACTTTTATCCGCAGATGGAGTATAGTAACGAGAAGAAAGGATTACCTAATAAAAATCATTGACGGCAGGCAAAGCGAACGGGCGGAAAAACTTCGTTTTCAGCGTGCCGTACAATGTACAGGGCAGGCAAAACATTTTGACGGACAGGAGAATGCAAATGGAAAGGCAACGTGAGAAAAGTTTGAAGGCGGTAACGAAACGGATCGTATTTTCGGCGCTGTTTGCGGCGCTTTGCTGTATCGCAACGAGTGTGTTTATCATTCCTATGCCGTACGGATATTTCAACATGGGGGATGTTTTTGTCCTTCTGGCAGGTTGGTGTCTGGGGCCTGTTTACGGGGCTGTTGCTGCCGCTTTGGGCTGCGGACTCGCGGATATTCTCGGCGGCTATGTGATCTATATGCCGGCTACGCTCGTGATAAAGGGATGTATGGCGGCGGTTGCCTATGCGATCGCTGCTCTGTTAAAGAAAGCGATCCGAAAAAACGGCCTGGATTTTGTTGCGCGCGGTGTTTCTGCCCTTTGTGCGGAATTTTTGATGGTGGTCGGTTATTTTCTGTACGAAACCGCTCTCTACGGTATCGCAGGCGCGGCGGCGACCATAGTCGGGAATGTTTTGCAGGGTTGTTTCGGTCTGGTCTGCGGCGTGATTCTGGCAACGGTTTTGCGCACCGTCCGTCCCGTAAATTTTCTTTTCTTTGAATCAAATCGGGACATCGCGAAGAAAAAACAAAATGAAATACAAAAATAACTTTTCGCGTCGCAATACGCGCAAGGAAAGGTTTATATGATTTTAAAGCGGCGCCGCGCCGATGGATTGCGCGGCGCCGCTTTTGCATTCTGTGCGGCGTATTCCCTGATAATATTTCAGGGAATACGCCGCGTTGCATACCGAACGCGGGAAAGAGATCGGCGAAGGCAGTGGGTAACAAAAGCCTGGTTTACAAAAGCGGGTTTGACAAAAGCGGGAAAAAGTTTTATAATAAAAAAACGGATTTTATAATGAAACTTTATAATGAAAGAGTGAGGGGGGTGAAACGCGGAGCATGGTAAAAATACGCAATTATCTGAAGCCGAACGCGGTGCGGATGGCATTCGGGTTGCTGATCAAAGCGGTGGGGACGGTTGCCGAGCTTTTATTGCCTTTGCTTTTGGGGTATATGCTGGACGACAGTGAAACATCGATTGTCAGGGACACGAAAACGCTGTTGCTGTTCGGCGGACTGATGTTGTTTTTTGCGTTGGTGGCGCTGTACGGAAACATCATAGCGAATCGTATGGCTTCGCGCGTGGCGCGGGAGGCGACGCAGAAACTGCGCGGCGATCTGTTTTCGAAAACGCTGTCGCTGTCGGCGCGGCAGATCGACGCATGCACGTTGCCGACGCTGGTTTCGCGGCTTTCGACGGACACATACAACGTGCATAACATGCTGGGCATGATGCAGCGGCTTGGGATTCGTGTTCCCATATTTTTGTTCGGCGGACTTGCGTTCGCGTTTGCGCTGGAACCTGTGCTGACGCTGATTTTGGTGGCGGTTTTGCCGTTCATGCTGGCGGCGGTGCTGTTTATTGCGAGCCGCGGCACGCGGCTGTATGCGAAATTGCAGGGCTCTGTAGACGGAATGGTGCGTAAGATCCGCGACGATTATGCAGGCGTACGCGTGATCAAAGCGCTTTCGCGCACGGAATACGAATCGCAGTCATTCAAGGAAGTGGCGGGGCAAGTCGCGAAAGACGAGATGAGCGCGGGGATCTGGACGGGGATGAGCAACCCGATCGTGACGCTGCTTTTGAATCTCGGGATGGTTGCGGTGGTGCTCGTGGGAGCGTTCCGTGTGCAGGCGGGCGTGATGAGTCCGAGCAAGATCGTGGCGTTCGTATCCTATTTCACACTGATTTTGAATGCGGCGATGACGGTGAGCCGTTTGTTTGTGACACTTTCGAAGGGTGCGGCGTCGGGCAGACGTATCTGCGAGATCCTGAACATGCCCGAAGAGCCGCTTTTGCTTTCGGCGCCCGATCACGGTTCGGCGCGCGTGGAATTTGACGATGTTTCCTTTTCATACGGCGGGAAACCTGCGCTGGAGCACATATCGTTTACGCTGAAAAAGGGGGAACGTCTGGGCATTTTGGGTGCGACGGGCAGCGGAAAGAGTACGTTGGTGCAGTTGTTGCTTCGGTTTTACGATGCCTGCGAAGGCGGGGTGTACATAGACGGGGAGAACGTGACGCAGATCCCCGCGGAGCGGTTGCGCGAGAAATTCGGGATCGTGTTCCAGAATGATTTTATCATGGCGGGGACGGTTTACGAAAACGTGGATTTCTGCCGCGGGATATCGGAAGAGGAAGTGCGGCGGGCATTGCGGGCGGCGCAGGCGGATTTTGTATTTGAACGGGAAGAGGGTCTGCAATTTTCTTTGGCGGCGCACGGTGTGAACCTGAGCGGCGGACAAAAACAGAGGATTCTGATCGCGCGGGCACTGGCGGGTGCGCCGTCGGTGCTGATTTTAGACGATTCGTCGAGCGCGCTGGATTATCGCACGGACGCAGCGCTTCGCGCGGCGATCGCGCGCGAATATCCCGAACTGACCAGTATATTTATTGCGCAGCGCATCAGTACGGTACAAAATTGCGACCGCATTCTGGTGCTGGAAAACGGAAAGGAAGTCGGGCTCGGCACGCATGCCGAACTTCTGGAAACGTGCGACGTATACCGTGACATCGCCCGTTCGCAAGGGGGTGAAGTCCGTGAATAAGATCGGTAAAAAAGCGGCGCTTCTCCGTCTTTCCAAATATTTTCTGCAATACAAACGGTTGGTGCTGGGCGCGCTGTTTTTCGCGGTAGTCGGCAACGTTCTGGCGCTCGTTGCACCCGTTTTATCGGCGAACGCGATCAACGCCATCGATACAAAGACGGGTGTCGTGGATATACAGCTCGTTATCTGGTACTGCATTGCCATGGCGGTTTGTTATCTGCTTTCGTCGGTATTCACATACGCTTTAACGTATGTCATGACCAAGCTCAGCCGCAACATTACCCGCAGGATGCGCGAAGTTGTGTTCGTTAATCTTCTGTCTTTGCCGGTGTTATTTTACGACGCACGGCTTGCCGTCGATGTGATCAACAGGCTCTCTTACGATTTCGTTACGGTCAATGCGTCGCTGTCCAACGACATTATTCAGATCGCGACGAGCGTGATCACGGTTTTCGGATCGCTGATCAGCATGCTGTTGTTGTCGCCCCTGCTTTCGTACGTGTTTATCGTGATCGTGCCGCTGACCATATTGGTGACGGTACAGCGTTCGAGGGTGATGCGCCCGCTGTTCCGCAAGCGGTCGGGAAAACTGGGCGAACTGAACGGGTATTCGGAAGAGATGCTTTCGGGAATACGGACGATCAAGGGCTACGGCAGGGAAGACGAGATCTCCGAGCGCTATGAACAGCGCAACGAAAACGCGGCACAGGCGTATTACGATGCCGATTATTACGGCAGTAAAGTGGGGCCGACGGTCAATTTCATCAACAATCTTTCGACGGTGTTCATCAGCGTGTTCGGCGGGTATCTGTTTTTGCAGGGCAGGATGCAGCTGGGGTATGTCTCGGCGTTTTTACAGTATTCGCGCAAATTTACAGGCCCGATCAACGAATTTGCGAACATTATCAGCGAGATCCAGTCGGCGCTGGCGGCGGCGGAGCGGCTGTTCGGGATTTTAGACGAAGAGCCGGAACGCGACGGAAACGACCTTTTGCCCGCGCCGCAGAACGTGCGGGGCGAAGCGGAGTTCCGTAATGTGGATTTCGGCTACGATGCGGAAAAGCCTGTATTGAAGAACGTCAGTTTCCGCGCGGAGGCAGGCAGTACGGTGGCGATCGTCGGGCCGACGGGTGCGGGAAAGACGACGATCGTGAATCTTCTGATGCGCTTTTACGACGTAAACGGCGGCGGGATCTATCTGGACGGGGTAGAAACGCGGCGCTATGCGCGCGCAGATCTGCGCGGACAATTCACGATGGTCTTGCAGGATACCTGGCTGTTTGAAGGCACGGTGCGGGAAAACATTGCCTACGGCAACGAGTCCGCGACGAACGCGGAGATCGAGGAAGCGGCAAAAGCCGCAAACGTGCATGATTTTATTTTAAGTCTGCCGCAGGGCTACGAAACACGGCTGACGGACGGCGGGAGCAATCTTTCCAAGGGGCAAAAACAGCTCCTGACCATCGCGCGCGCCATGGTTTCGCGCGCAAAGATCCTGATCCTCGACGAAGCGACGTCCAACGTGGATACCCGTACGGAGATCCTCGTGCAGAACGCGACGCAAAAGCTGATGGAAGGAAAGACATGTTTTGTCATTGCGCACAGGCTTTCCACCATCGTGCATGCCGATCTGATCCTCGTTGTGCGGGCAGGAAATGTCGTGGAGAGCGGCACGCACGCGCAGCTTTTGGAAAGGAACGGTTTTTATGCGTCCCTTTACAATGCACAGTTTCAGTAAAAAATAGAATATTTAAAGAGGCAGTCCGCGAAAAGATTTTTTCGCGGGCTGCCTCTCTTTATAGTTTGTGAATCGTATGCGGCCGTCTGCAAAATTATTTGCAGACGGCCGCATACGGTTTTGCCGGGCAAGAAGAAAATAACGGCGCAAAAAGCGGTCGCGCGCAATACTTAATAAAATTTGTTATTTATAAACGCTGTAAATGATATTTAAAAACAAATATTTTAAAAAATTTTCAAAAAAGGTATTGACAAACAAAAAAACTGTGTTATAATAAATTTACAAAAACAACCGAAGCCATCGGATAAGGGGGTGGCAAGACGGGGAAGAGAAGTTCAGGTTTGTAGGAACGGAAGGGACAAAAACGCAATCGGGGCGATTTTTTCGGACAAAACTGCGCAGGGTTTTCTTTTGAAAGAGAGAGAACTGGTCGGGAAAGAGCGGAGCGAAGGCGGAGATGAATCGGAAGGGAATACGGACAGGAATGGAAACGAACCGCCGTGCACATGCGGGCATGATCTATCTGCAGACGCCGAAGCACCGTAAGGCAGGGAGGCGGATGATGTTCGTGTGGAACCGGAAAAGGTTGCAAAGGTTGTGATTGTAGTGGTTTTTACAAAAAATAACTCCGAAAGCCTGCGAGGCTTTGCCGTGGCGTTCAGGGCGAATTTGTGCAATATCTATCGTATAGCGCGCAAAAATAAGTTAAAAAAAGTCCGAGAAAACGGTTTCGAGTTGATTAAGGGGAGAAAATGACGGATCGGTAAAGGAAAAGAAAACTTCCGATGGAACCTGGATTTAACCGACAAGATGTCACAAAGGGGTTAAAAAGAGTAAGTGGGTCTGTTGTCGGATAACTTTTCGGAATACCCGATGGTAAATCGTAAAAATCACAGGGAAAAGGGGCGGCGCTCGTGTCTGAGCGCCGCCTTGGTTTCACCGCGGCGGCAGAGGAAAATCTGCCGAACGGGTAAAAGAGAAGAGGATTTGAAACGTTCCTCCTTCGGTTTATGACCGAACGCCCGTGCGCGCAAATTTTTGCGCGCACGGGCGTATCTTTTTTTACAAAGCAAGAGACGGATTGTCAAACAAAATCTAAGAGCGGATACGATATTGTTTAAACAAATTTTGCAGTGTTTGAAAACGCAAAACTTTTTTGGTTTAGAAAAATAAATCGTTACAGGCCCGCAAAATTTTTTGCGGGCCTGCGACGGGGTTGCCGCAATACGGCAAAAACACTCTATAAAGCGCCGAAAATTATTGATTTTTCCCAAAAACAGATGTACATCGTGAAAAAATTTTGCGAAAACTGTGTAGTAATTTTTATAAAGTAAGTAAAACGTATTTAAACCCCGCTATATGCAGATGTGAAATCCTGTTGGTGCGGGACTTTTTTTTCGTAAAAACAGTATAATTGTGTGAAAGAATCGAAAGATCATGAATAAATTGCATGAAGATATAAAATAATGAAAGAATTGATCGAAAAATAACGAAATATATTTACAAAATACTTTGCTTGACAAAATTTAAAAAAGTGAATATACTTTCCCTGAAAAATATTGGAGGTAGGTCATGAAAAAATTTTTTGGGTTGTTGCTGGCGCTTGTAGTGGCTATCAGCTGTATGTCTTTGGTTGCTTGTGTAGATAAGCAGGAGGAAGCGCAGGGTGATGTAGAGGTGGCGGTTGTAACGCTGGATAAAAACAAGGCTGAATTGGAAGTTGGGGAAACGCTGGAGCTGAAGGCGACGGTGTCTCCTGACAATGCGACAGACAAGACAGTAACGTGGAGCACATCGGCGGAAGCGGTTGCGACGGTTTCGAACGGCAAAGTGACGGCTGTAGCGGCCGGAACGGCGACGATCACGGCAAAGGCCGGAGAAAAGAGTGCGACTTGTGAAGTGACGGTCATTGATTATACGTCTGCTACGCTTGGGGAATGGCAGTCGGATCGTACGGAACCGAAGGAATGGACGGTATCGGACGGAAAGATCACGCTGACGACGAGCGAGTCTCCGAACAACAACTGGTACAGCTGGCAGGGCAGAAAAGCGGCTGTGGAAATGGAAGCTGTTTCAGAGTGGAAAGTAGAGACAACATTTGAGTTGACGGGCGAAGTATTGGCACGCGACGGAGTGCGTACGTCTGTCTGGCTGAATGTACAGGATGCGCAAGGAAATACTATTGACTGGGCGATTGCGCAGTATTTCTGCGATATTAAGGCGGATGCGGATGCGGCTCTCGTGCAGAATTGGCAGTGGTGGGATTCCGCGTATGCGAACGATCAGGGGCAGGTAGTTGGAAGATTCAACAATGCCGAAGACCTGATTCCTTCCGAAGGCACGCACGCGCTTGCTGTTTCGTTTGCAGACGGCAAGATCACTGTTTCCATCGATGACCAGCCGATCGCTTCATACGAACTCAAAGATGCGCAGGGTCAGCTTGTTACGGAATGCAAACCTGCAGAAGTTATCCTGCAGTCTTACAGCTATGGCGAAGAATATACGGTCGTATTCGGAGTTCCCGTGGTAAAATACATTGCAGACTGAAAAACATATGTACTTTAAAAGCAGGGAAAAGCGAAAATTCGCTTTTCCCTGCTTTTTTGTATGCGGACGTATTTGTTCGAAAGAAAAAGAAATAAATTTTTTGCGCAAGGTAAATAATTCAGCATATGCGGCAACCCTTGTCGGTGTATATACTTCAAACGAGAATACGAAAATACTTTTGAACCGAATGAGCAAAAATGCTGAGAAAAAAATTACAGAAGACAAAGAGAAATTCGGTTGTCAGCGATAGAATAATTTTGTATAATGAATTTAACAAATAAGAAAGGCGGAGTGTATGCGGGACAAGATTATTGAAGTGGAAGGATTGGAGAAGCGTTACGGATCGGTGCAAGCGGTACGGGGCATAACGTTCGGGGTGGAACGGGGCTCGCTTTTTTCTTTTCTTGGCGTAAACGGAGCGGGGAAAAGTACGACGATCAATATTTTGTGTTCGATTCTTCAAAAGGATGCGGGGAAAGTTCGCATTTGCGGCTTTGATCTGGACACACAGGCAGAGAAGATCAAGCCGCGCGTGGGGGTTGTGTTTCAGGGCAGCGTGCTGGACGATCTTTTGACGGTACGGGAGAATCTGACGGTGCGGGCGAGTTATTACGGAATGCGCAAGGCGGCGTGGAAAGAGCGGCTGAGTGAATTGAGCGAGCTTTTGTTTTTGGAAGAACTGCTTGATCGGCCGTACGGGAAGTTATCGGGCGGACAGCGGCGGCGGGCGGACATTGCGCGCGGGCTTTTGAACAGGCCGGAACTGCTTGTTTTGGACGAGCCGACGACGGGGCTGGATCCGCAGACGCGCAAGACGGTATGGGAGATCGTGCAGAAGTTGCAGAAAGAGGAAGGCATGACGGTATTTCTGACGACGCATTATATGGAAGAAGCGGATGCGTCCGATCGGGTAGTGATCCTGGACGACGGGAAGATCGCGGCGGAGGACACGCCGGTGGGGCTTAAAAACAGGTTTTCGCAGAACACGCTGTATTTGTACGGGGATGGTGCGGCGTTGGCGGAGAAATTACGAAACCGCGGGGAGAAGGCGGAACCGATCAAAAACGGTGTGCGCGTGAGCTGTGCGGACGCGCGGGAAGCAAAGAGGTTTCTGGAAAAGAACGGGGATCTTTGCGAAGATTTTGAATTTGTAAAGGGGAATATGGACGACGTGTTTTTGTCTGTTACGGGTAAGCGCGCGGAAGGGGGTACGTTCTGATGTTGCATATGATTTACAGTCAGACGATGCGGAATCTGAAAATATTTTTAAAGGACAAGGCGAATATATTCTTTGCTTTGCTGGCGCCGCTGATCGTGCTGGGGCTGTACATTTTGTTTTTGGGCAGGATACAGACGGACGGGTTATTGTCGGCGTTGCAGGAGATGGGAGTATCGGGCGGTGAAAAGGAGATCCGCTCGTTTGCTGATTGCTGGATGTTGTCGGGTGTGATGGCGAGTGCGTGCATTACGGTGCCGCTGTGCGCCTGCGGCGTGATGGTACAGGACAGAAACCGCGGGATCCGCGCAGATCTGGCGGCGTCGCCCGTCCCCGGGTGGATGCCTCCGGCTGCCTATTTCTTTTCGGTCGTCGCGGCGGGGCTTATTATCGGATTTGCCGTATTGGTGATCTGCCTTGTATGGCTCGCGGCGACGGGGAGCTGGTTTCTGAGCGTGGCCGATGTCCTTGTGTTACTCGGAACACTTGTTTTGTCCGTGCTTTCTTCCTCCACGTTGCTCGTATTTGTTGTCGGATTTTTGCGTACGGAAGGCGCGTTTACGGGGCTGAACGTCATTCTCGGCACGGTGATCGGGTTTCTGATCGGCGCATATATGCCCCTTTCGGTATTCCCGACAGGCGTACAGTACGTTACGTTGTTTGTGCCGGGCAGTTATTCGGCGGGCATATTCCGAAATTGTTTTATGAACGGAGCATTGGACAACATAGCACAGAATATTTCTCCCGCTTTTGCAGATGCGCTTGCCTCGCAATATGCTTTGAAACTTAACTTTTTTGGTACGGATATGCCTGCATGGGTCATGGCGATCGTGCTCGGTGCAACGGTTCTGCTCTTTGCCGCCGCAAATCTTCTTGCCGCAAAGTTCAGAAAGAAAGTCTGAGAAATAAGTTTTGACCGATAAGTTCTGAAAAACAAGTTGCGGATGTTTTTTTGGTTGCCGTGATTTTACGGACAGTTTGTTATACGAATATTGTTCCGTTTGTCTGAGGAAAAAGCCGCACGGCCTTGCTTATGCAAGGCCGTGCGGCTTTTCGCTCCGCTTTTCGCTCCGCTTTTCGCTCCGCTTTTCGCTCCGCTTTTCGCTCCGCTTTTC
>CATYEP010000062.1 GCA_958405585.1 uncultured Eubacteriales bacterium | reverse complement strand
TTTTATTAATTAAATTTTGATCACATTTACGCGGTTTTTTTGTTAATCTTTTTGGTTGATGGTGTGTTTTAATAATACAAAAAGGGGGGGGTTTATAAATAAAAGAGCCGGCAAAGCGTAATGCTTTGCCGGCCGGAACTGATACTGGATCAGTTGATCATTTTTGCAATGGAACCTTTGAAGAAGCTGACTACAGCGCCGATGATGGCGAGAATGCCGCCGATGATGGAGCCGATCGCAAGTTTCTCGTTGAAGAGAAGCAGAATCGCGTCTTTCGTATCCGATCCGAAGCTGATGGCGGTAAATCCGGTCGTGCTGAAGAGGAAAACCGCACCGACTACGAAGCAAGCCGTAGCGATGATTTTACCGATAAAGCTTTTGCCTGTGATCAGGGAAATGATTCCTCCCAGCAAAGGCAGGACATAGGCGAGCGTTACCATGATGTTGAACTGAAGGACTTCGATGGTAACACCGGGGATATCCGTGTTTTTACTGCCGAAAGCAAGATCCATACCCGCAATAGAGATCGTGGATCCTCCGATTTTTCCGACGTAAGATACTGCATCCAGGAACATCATGCAGAATGCTGCGATTCCGAGAAGCAAAGCAATTGCACCAGGAATGTAGTATTTGATTTTCGATTTTTTAGCCATATACATATTCTCCTTATATGATATCGTTAACCTAATTTTAACACAAACGGATCAAAAAATCAACACCTGTCCGTTAATTTTATAAAGTTCGACTGATTTTGAAAAAGTGTTGATTAAAGGAAATGGATGCGTTATAATGGAAATATGGAAAAGAAAGAGCTGACAGAATGGATAAAAGGGTTGGGTGGAGTCACGGCGGACTGTCCTTTTGAAGAGGATTTTGAAACGTTGGTATTCCGTCATAAGCAGACGCGGCGATGGTTTGGGTTATGGCTGAAAGTGCCGAAGAAGTATTTTAGCGGGGCTGAGGACGAGTTTTGTTTAAATCTGAAATGTCCGCCGCAGCTGTCGGAGATATTGTGTCAGAATTATAAGGGGATTTTGCCTGCGTATCATATGAACAAGGCACATTGGATCACGGTCAGGCTTTGTTCGGATGTTCCGGAAGAAGAGATCAAAAATCTGATCAGGCTGAGTTATGATCTGACTTCTAAACGAGGGAGTACAGGCAAAGCGGTCGAATGAAAGTTTAATGTGAAAATAAGGTGATGAAAATATGGAAAGGCAATGCGAATTGATTGCAATTCGAAAACGTTTATAGTAAAATAAATGAGATAGCGAGCCGGTAAGCGGAAGTTAAGCCGGAGAGCGAAAGAAGAAAAGGGAACAGGAGGAATTTATGTCCAACAGCAGAAAACTGCCGCTGACTGCGAAAGATGCGGCACTGAGTTTTCAGCATATGTTTGCGATGTTAGGCGCGACTATTACGGTGCCTATTCTTGCAAACATGAGCATTGCAATGGCGATGATCGCCGCAGGTATCGGAACGATTCTATTCTATTTCATTGCGCAGAAGAAAGTACCTGTATTTTTAGGTTCGAGCTTTGCGTTTTTGCCTGCGCTGATGGCGGTTGTAGGTTCTGACAAAGAAAAATACGGGGCAGCATGGCAGGAAGCGATGGCAGCAGTTGCGATATCACTGGTACTGGCGGGGCTCGTATATGTGATCTTTGCTATCGTGATCAAGTATGTCGGTGTGCACAAGATCAAGAAGCTGTTCCCTGCGATCGTGGTAGGGCCGGTGGTGTTGATCATCGGTATGATCCTTGCCCCGAAAGCGTTCCAGAGCAACATTATTTCTTTTGGTTTAAATAACGATATCCGTACTGTAGCGCTCTGGAAATCCTGGACGACGGCAATTATTACTGCGCTGACCATGATTTTGGTCAATGCATATGCGAAGCCGAAGTCGTTCTTGAAAGTTATTCCTATTTTGCTTGGCTTTGGCGTGGGATATGTTTATGCGTTTATTATCAGCCTTGTGCCCGGCGGCAGCCTGCTGAGCTATATTGTGCAGGAAAACAACGTATTCAGTCATTTTGACGGATCGCTCGCATTCAGCGCAGAAAGGATCGTGTTGTTCCAGCACATCGGCGAAGAATTTTCATTCTATCTCGGATTCTCGTCGCCGACGTTCGGTACGACACTTGTGTCTGCGATCCTGATGATCGTACCGCTTGCGATCGTTACGTTCATGGAACATCTGGGCGATATCAGTGCGAACAGTACGATATGCGGCAAAGATTTCATGGTCGATCCCGGTCTGCATCGTACGGTCATGGGCGACGGTATTGCGACGGCGGTCAGCGGTCTTTTGGGCGGCCCTGCAAACACGACGTACGGTGAAAATACGGCAGTGCTTGCGATTACGAAAAACTACAATCCGCGCAATATTTTCTTTGCGGCATGCCTTGCGGTGATTTTTGGTATGTTCACTGTTTTTGCCGATTTTCTTGCAACGATTCCGGGCCCTGTTATCGGAGGTGCTTCGATCATTCTGTATGGTATGATTTCAGCTTCCGGTCTTCGTACCCTCGTGGATTCAAAGGTTGATTTCAACAATACAAAGAATCTGATCGTTGTATCGGTCACATTGGCGGTCGGATTGGGTATGGGTGCAATGAGTCTGATCGGAGATGTAACCGGTAACACGGTTTATAAAGTGATGATCGGGCAGGTCGAAATTTCGCCGCTTGCGATTGCAACCGTATTGGCGATTCTTTTGAACCTGATCATTCCGAACACGAAAGAGCCGACAAAAGAGCAGGAAGAGGCGGAAGATAAGGTGATCACGAGCCTTGCACCTTCAACGGCGGATATCGAGCCGGAAAATAATGTCGCGGAGGAAGCGTCGGAAGAAGGAGCGGAATCGGAAAAGCCGAAAGATATTCCCGCCAAGAAATAAAGGAAAAAAGAGAACAGGCGCAAAGCGAAAAAAATTTGCGTTTACGGAAAAGATAAAAACGCCGCGGCAGAGTTGCCGCGGCGTTTTCGCTGATACGTATTTGAAAAAGTGTGACAAACGAATCGTTTTGAAGTCATGTCTTATCTAAGGGTTGTTTTGATTTTGTTGCGGAGGAGGGGGAGGAATGGAAGACGGCGCGATAGCTTTTATAAAAAGTGGGATAATCGTTGAATTTCATGAGCTGCGCGACTTGGACGGGCTGGAAGCCTCGAAGCAGGTATTCTCTGGCACGGTACATTTTTTTGATGCGAACGTAATGCATGATGCTGATGTTCATGGTTTTCGTAAAGATATGCTGCAAATAGCTTTGTGAGACAAAGAGTTTGGCGGCAATATCTTTTGTGGTGAGGGGGGTATCCAGATTTTCTCCGATGAACGCGATGGCTCCAGTCACGATTTTTGGCATTTCCATCGGGGAAAAATCGGAATTCTGCGTATCGTAAGAGAGAACGATGAGCAGTTCGCTCAAAAAAGAAACGAGCAGCGTGTAGAGCGGATCGGACGGATAAACTTTGGTATAGGAATCGAATTTCTGAAAAAGTTCGAAAATGGAGTTGTCTGTTTTTTTGCAGAAACTGTCGGGATTCGCGATGCAGCGGGGGATCATTTCGCAGGGGAAATTGATGACATACCGATCGTAATATTTCTGCGGCGGTGTTTTCAGGACATGATATGTCCCGGGAGGTATGAAAAAGATCGTGTTTTCCGTAAATTCATAGGAAACGTCCTCGATCAGAAATGTTCCGCTGCCTTTGGTTATGTACAGGATCTCGCAATCGGTATGGTGATGATTGAAGAAATCGTTTTCCTCGTTGTTTTGCGTGAAGTTATGAGAAAAATGAATTTTGCTGAAACGAATTTGGTTTAACATAGAAATATTATAGCAAATGAAAGCAGAAAAAGCAATATATATTAGCAAAACGGGAAATTGTATTAAAAAAAATATTTGTTATAATAATAAAAAAGGTTAGAGCTTTCAGAAAAAAACAAAATTCGTGGGCAGGAGGAAAGGATAATGGAGATTGCGGCGCAGTTGTATACGGTAAGGACAAAGACGCAGACGGAAACAGATATAGCGGAAACGCTGCGGAAGGTAAAGGAAATCGGATACGATTGGGTGCAGATTTCCGCGTTTGGCAAATGCAGTCCTGAATTTTTGCGCGATGAATTGGAAAAAAACGGACTTCGCGCCTGCGCGACGCATACACCGATCGAACGGATCACGGACGATACGGAAAGTGTGATCGCGGAGCACAAATTGCTGGGGATACCGTATGTCGGCCTTGGTTATTATGCGGCGAAAACGACGGAGGAAGCGAAAGAATTTTTAAAGCGGATCGTCCCGGCGTCGAAGAAGCTGCATGACAGCGGTTTGCAGTTTGTATATCACAATCATTTTATGGAATTTGCGCGCATGGAAAACGGGCAGCGTGTTCTGGACTATTACCTGGAACAAACCACGCCGGAAGAATTCGGCTTGTTGCCGGATGTATATTGGCTGCAGTTTGCAGGGCTTTCGCCTGAAAAATTTATGACAGAGCATGCAGACCGTATTCAGGTTATCCATCTGAAGGACATGAAAATAGACGGGGAAAGCGGTGAAAGAAGATTTGCGGAAATTTACAGCGGGAATATGGATTACGATTCCGTTCTGAAGACGGCAGAGCAAACGGGAGTACGTTTTGCGGCGGTTGAACAGGATGAATGTTACGGAACGGATCCTTTTGAGGCTTTACGGATCAGCCGCAAAAATATCCGCGAGCGTTACGGCATGTAATATTGCGCGGTGTTTTGTGCTGGTATGGGCGCTTGGAACAAAATTCAATACTGTCGGTGAGTAATTTTTATTGTCCTACGACAGGACCGTGGGTGATCGGTTTAAAGTGTTTTTCAGGCCGCAGGCAAAAAAATTTTTGCCTGCGGCAGTGTATTTTATGAGGCTTTGACGGCGATAACAGGCAGAAACGGGGAAACAGGAGAGAAATCAACGGGGGTACATAAAAAATGTGCGTAAAAAACAGAAAAATGTTTGCATTTTTAAAAAAAGGTGAGTAAAATAGAAGTCGTGGGAAATTTTTCTCAGAATTATAAAAAGGGGTAACTATTTTGTTGGATCAATATCGTGGGAAGCCTTTTTGGTGCTGGAATGGTAAATTGGACAAGGAAGAGATCATACGTCAGGTACATATCATGAAAGATATGGGCTTCGGCGGTTTTTTTATGCACAGCAGGACGGGCTTGGAAACGGAATATCTGGGGCAGGAGTGGTTTGAGATCGTAACGGCAGCGGCACAGGAAGCAAAAAAACTGGGCATGAGCGCATGGCTGTACGATGAAGACAGATGGCCGTCGGGAACGGCGGGCGGAGAAGTTACAAAGACTCTGGAATTTCAGCTGAAGTTTATTTCGATGTATGATGCAGACGCAGAGCCGGAGCGGGAAGTGCATATTGCAGGGGAACTGGGCAGGTTTGCGATCCGTTTGAATGAAAGCGGAGAAATGCTGGATTATTATCCGATCCAGGCGGATTCGGAGTGTAAAGAGGGGTATGTTGTAAAGAAATTTCTGATCGAGCATATGAAAAATGATCGGTTCTACAACGGTTACACCTATCTTGACACGATGAATCGGAAAGCAACGGAAGCCTTTTTGAACGCAACGCACGAAAAATACCGTAAAAAATGCGGGGATATGTTTGGAAAAACAATATTGGGCATATTTACGGACGAACCGCATCGGGGAGCCATTCTGAACGGCTTCGGGATCGGGAATGCGAATAAATTGTATATGCTGCCGTACAGTTATGAACTTTACGGGCGGTATCGGAAGATCACGGGGGAAAAACTGTCGGAAAAGCTGCCGGAGCTGTTTTATAAGCGTGCGGACAGTGAAATCAACCGAACCATGTATTATTACATAGAAAGTACGCAGCAGCTTTTTCTTGAAAATTTTGCAAAACCGTATCATGAATGGTGCCTGAAGAATAAATAGATCTTTACGGGGCATATATTGCACGAAGACAGTTTGGCGATCCAGACGATGTTCCAAGGCAGCGTGCAGCGGTTTTATGAGCACATGGATTATCCGGGCGTGGATATTCTGACGGAAGGGAATCGTGCGTATTGGGTTGCGAAGCAGGTACAGTCTGTGGCGCGGCAGATGGGTAAGAAGTTTGTTCTGAGCGAGCTCTACGGATGTACGGGTTGGCAGTTCAATTTTCGTTCACATCGGGATGTCGGGGTATGGCAGGCGCTGTTGGGGATCAATTTGCGGTGCCATCATCTGAGCTGGTACACAATGGAAGGCGAAGCAAAGCGCGATTATCCGGCGAGTATTTTCTATCAGTCGGGCTGGTATGAGGATTATAAATACATCGAAGATTATTTTGCACGTTTAGGGGAGATCCTGGATAAGGGAAAGCCGCAGTGTGAGGTGTTGGTCGTCAATCCTGTGGAAAGCGCATGGCTTTATCCGAGAGTCGGCTGGGAGAAGAATTTGTTTGATCTTCAGGTTGAAGAAGCAAAGCGGCTGGAAGAAGATTACGGAAAACTGTTCGGAATACTGACGACGGGGCAGGTAGATTTTGATTACGGCGACGAGGAGATGCTTTCGCGGTATGCGAAAGTCGTAACGGACGGTGAAAGTGTAAAACTGAAATTCAAAAAATCGGAATACAGTTGCGTAGTGGTTTGCGGAATGCGGACAATCCGTTCGACGACTGCGGGTATATTGAAAAAATTTATGGAAGCGGGCGGCAGAGTAATTGTGGCAGGAAAGGTTCCTGTGTATATGGATGCCTCGACGTTGTTCCCGGCAGACGGATTGCAGGGAAGCGAGCAGGTTCCTTTTGAGCGCGATGCTGTTTTAAAGAGCCTGGACGAATATCGGAAAATGAAGATAGACTCTTCTGAGATTCTGACGGCGGTCAGGAAGGTCAAAGACGGTTATTATGCCGTTTGCCTGAACACCGACCGCGATGCGAAAAAGGAAGGGCTCACGATGCAGTTTGACAGGGCGTACAACGTAGATGAGATCCGCCTTGAAGACGGAAAGAAGAGCGGGATCGCAGAAAATGCGGAAAGCATGCCGATCTGCTTTGAGGCGGGCGAATGCAGGGTATTCCGTCTGATGCGTCAGGAGACGTGCGCGAAGATCGCAAAAGAGGAAGAATCGAAGGGCGAAGTTGTTCTAAATGGAGAGATGGAATACGAGTTGTCGGAACGGAATGTTTTGCCGTTGGATTTTGCAACGTATACGCTGGACGGAGTGACGGACGGAAAGGCTTATGAAATTCTCCGTATTGACCGCATGGTGCGTAAGAGTCTGGATATACCTCTGCGCGGCGGGGATATGATTCAACCGTGGTATCGGGAAAAATATGGTATTTCGAAAGACGAAACGGGCAGGCATACCATCCGTTTGCGTTATTCATTCCGTGCGGATGTTTTGCCGGAAACGGAATATCGTCTGGTGATGGAGCAAAGCGAGCGTTGGGATATCCGCGTCAATCGTAAAAAGCTGGAAAAGAATGTGAAGGGACACTGGATCGACAGGTGTTTTGATGAGATCGAGCTTCCCCGCGAACTTTTGAAAGTGGGCAAAAATACGATCGAAATGACGGCGGAGTTTGATGCCGGGCTAAATCTGGAGTGCGCTTACATTATCGGGGATTTCGGGGTCGGTCTGGAAGGGAAAAAGACATGGATTCGCGAGCTTCCTGAGAAGCTTAAGACGGGAGATATCACATATCAGGGATTGCCGTTTTACAGTGGAAAAATTTTATATCATACGGGAATTTGCAACAAGCGGCTGAAGGTGAAGCTGGAAGATTGTTGCGGCGCTGTTAGCAAAGTTCGGTCGGAAAAATATTCTGAATATGTCGCGTTTGCGCCGTACGAGAGCAAGATTTTTGATTGCAAGGGTGAATTGAAGATCGAAGTTTCCCTGACGCGTCGGAATACATTCGGGCCGCTTCATTTTGCTCCGATTTTATGCGGGGGATACGGGCCGGAATTATTTGTGCAGTACGGGAAGAATTATACGGACAAATATTGCCTGATCCAGCAGGGGATTTCCGATCAGGTGAAAGTGAAGCTGTATTGATTTTTGTCACAATATAAATTTTGTTTAAAAATTTGTATGACGTCATAAAAAACGAAACGATCCGATGATCGTGAGATTGATGTTCGAGAATAGGGCGGGAATGTGTTTGCTGCGCGGGATCAGCTGAGAAATTTTGGGGGTAAAAATGTACGGCGCCGCGCTTCTGTTTGACCGTGCGGGAGATCCATGGTATAATGGAGAAAATGAAACAGCAGGAGAGCGGAAAGATGGTACGGAAAATTACGCGGGCAGATCAGAATGAATTTTTGCGATTGTCGAAAATTTTTTATGCTTCAACGGCGGTCATGCATGATATACCCGAGGATTATCATAAAAAGGCGTTTGAAGAATTGATGCGTTCGGACGAATATGCGGAGGGGTATATTCTGGAGACGGAAGGAAAGACGGTCGGCTTCGGGCTGACGGCAAAGACATATTCGAGAGAGGCTGGCGGCAAGGTATTGTGGCTGGAGGAGTTGTTCGTGCTTGAAGAATACAGATCCTGCGGTCTCGGTAAAGAATTTTTCGCTATGGCGGAAGCGGATGCGAGGGAAAAAGGATTTGCGCGTATTCGTCTGGAAGTGGAGGAAGAAAATGTACGGGCGCGCACCCTTTATGAAAGGCTCGGTTATCAGCCGCTCGGATACTGTCAGATGGTAAAAGAACTGAATTGAAAATGGTTAAAGGGCGGTATAAAGGAAGGGAGTGACGTCAGAAAGGAAGTAAAAGGAATTCTTGTTCGGAAACTGATAAACGGAGACAAAAAGACGGTGGCAGGCATATGATGAAAGTGGAGGCAACTCCGACTTATTCACGAGGGGGCAAAAAATTATGTGTCTGCTTTATTCTATTCTGTTTGGCGGCGAAAATTGTGGTTGTAACCGGAATTCCTGCTGTTATGAAAACAATTTTGTACGTTCGTGCAACTGCGGTTGCGGAAACAATTCGTCACGTTCGGGCGGCTGCGGTTGCGGAAACAATTCGGCGCGTTCGGGCGGTTGCGGTTGTGAAAACGGTTCGTCACGTTCGGACTGCTGTGCAAGCAATATGTCTATGCAGAACCTTTGCGCGGCGGCGGGATGCTGCAGTAATTGCAATCGTTGCTGTTCCGGGTACGGGCAGCATGGCGGCGAGGGCGTCTGCGGTGATGTTTGTTACTATTGCCGTCAGTATGCGTTGTGCCGTTGCTGCAATCGTTGCGGGAATTGAATGCATAGTAAGAAAAAGGCGGCTTATGGCCGCCTTTTTTGAATTTAGGGCGGTTTGAGTGATGTCACTGCATGCCGCCGTGTTGTTTTAAGGGAAAGTTTTTGTGCGGAAAAGCGGATTTTATAGCTGTCGTGATTGCATTTTGCAAAAAAATATAGTAAAATAAGAAAAAATGCGGATGTGGCGAAATTGGCAGACGCGCCGGACTTAGAATCCGGTGGGCGACCTTGCAGGTTCAAATCCTG
>CATYEP010000061.1 GCA_958405585.1 uncultured Eubacteriales bacterium | reverse complement strand
AAGCATCTGGTGGTGCGTGTCGCAGGGTACAGTGCGTTCTTCACGACGCTTTCGAGAAGTTTACAGGATGATATTATACATCGTACCGAGCAAGGATTTTAAAATTTATGGCGGAAAATTATCTGGATACAAAAGGAAGGATCTTTGATATACAGAGGTTCTCCATACATGACGGGAAGGGCATCCGCACGATCGTATTCCTGAAAGGCTGTGTGCTTCGCTGTAAGTGGTGCTGCAATCCCGAATCGCAGGAATATAAGATTCAGACGATGATAGTACAGGGTAAGCCGAAGACGATCGGGCAGGATGTAACGGTACGGGAAGTACTGGAGACGGTGGTAAAAGATCGTCCGTATTATCGGCGCAGTGGCGGAGGCATGACGCTTTCGGGCGGAGAAAGTCTATGCCAGCCGGATTTTTGCGAAGCGCTTTTGCGCGGAGCGAAAGAAGCCGGGCTTACGACGGCGATGGAAAGCATGGCGTGTGCGGACTATGCGGTGATTGAGCGCGTGCTGCCGTACCTGGATCAATACCTGATGGATATCAAACATACGGATTCTCTGAAACATAAAGAGTTTACGGGGCGTAGCAATGAACTGATGTTGGAGAATGCGCGGAAAGTAGCGCAGAGCGGGATGACGGAACTGATCATCCGCGTTCCCGTGATCCCGACATTCAATGCAACGGAAGCGGAGATAGAAGGCATAGCCAAGTTTGCGGCGTCGCTACCGGGAGTCAAAAAATTGCACCTGCTGCCGTACCATCGGTTGGGGCAGGACAAATACGAAGGCCTGGGCAGAGAATACGAGCTGAAAGATATTTTGCCGCCGAAAGCGGAAGAAATGGAAAAACTTCTCCATGCTGCTCAGCGGGTATCCGGGCTGGATTGTCAGATAGGAGGATAATCTGATGGAGTTGGACGAATTAATGAAAGACAGCAATGGCAAACTCCGCATAGTACAGGAACTGGTTCCGGGCAAACAGATCACGATTGCGCATGTGATAGCAAATCCCGATAAAATACTTTACCAGAAACTCGGGTTAGACCCTGCGGTGGATTACAGTAAGGCGGCGATCGGGATTGTGACGGTGAGTCCGGCGGAAACGGCGATCATTCTCGGGGATATATCGATAAAATCTTCGGGAGTGGATCTGGGGTTTGTGGACAGGTTCAGCGGTACGCTGATTGTCACGGGAACTGTTTCTGAAGTGGATGCGGCGCTGGAAGCATTGGTGTCATACAGCCACGATGTGCTCGGATTTACCTGTTGCCCGATCACAAGAACATGATATGCGTAAAATTGTTCTGATGGGGCGTACGGGCGCGGGCAAAACTACGTTGACGCAGGCCCTGAGAGGCGAACGCCTTGTTTACAAAAAAACACAATACATAAATTTTGAAGGCGCACTGATCGATACGCCGGGTGAATATGCCGAAACGAAAAGACTGGGCTATGCGCTTGCGTTATATGCCTATGAAGCGGATGTGGTCGGGCTTCTGTGTTCCTCAACGGAACCGTTTTCTCTGTTTCCTCCGTGCGTGACTTGCATGGTCAACAGGGAAGTGGTCGGGATTGTGACCAAAACGGATGATCCGCACGGGAATCCCGAGCGTGCTGCGGGCTGGCTCAGACTGGCCGGCTGCAAAAAGATCTTTTTTGTTTCATCTTATTCAGGTGAAGGTATTACAGATATTTTTGAATATCTTAAAGAACCCGGTGATGTGTTGCCTTGGGAACAAAAGTCAAACAAAAAACAACAAAATCTCACAAAAACACAAAAAATTATAAAATAAGATGTTGACTTTTGTGGGATTGTGTTGTATAATATAGCTGTAAATAAAAAAACAAAAAACCATACAGGAGATTTGAAGATGGTAAACGAGTACGAAATCAAGAAAGAGATTTGCGACATCGGCAAACGTATTTACAACCGCGGCATGGTTGCGGCGAATGACGGCAACATTTCCGTCAAACTCAACGACCATGAATTTCTCTGCACGCCTACGGGAGTGAGCAAGGGATTCATGACTCCGGAATTCATCTGCAAGGTGAACGAGAAAGGTGAAGTTTTGCAGGCGAACAAAGGATTTAAGCCTTCTTCGGAAATCAAGATGCATATGCGTGTTTATAAAGAGCGTCCGGACGTGAACTCGGTCGTTCATGCGCACCCGATGTATGCTACGTCGTTTGCAATCGCCGGGATCCCTTTGACGCAGCCGATCATGCCGGAAGCAGTCATCGCTCTCGGATGCGTACCGATCGCGGAATACGGCACGCCTTCGACGGAAGAAATTCCGGATGCGGTTTCCAAGTATCTGCAGTATTTTGATGCGGTTCTGCTTGCAAACCACGGTGCTTTGGCGTATTCGGACACGCTCCTGAACGCATATCACAAGATGGAATCCGTGGAATTCTATGCTCAGCTTCTGTTCTTGTCCAAACAGTTGGGCGGTCCGAAGGAACTTTCCAAAGAGCAGGTGGAGCGTTTGTATGAGATCCGCCGTCAGTTCGGGCTGAAAGGTAAACATCCTGCAAATGTTTGCATGAATGCAAAAGCGGGCAAGCCCAGCTGCCATTCTTGCGGCGGTTGTGCTTCCAAATCTGAAAGCGCGACTTCCGATTCCGATCTCGTAGCGGCGATCACGAAGAAAGTGATGCAGGAGCTTGGAATCTGACACATGGACGAGAAGCAGATTTCCGTCCTTGTTGAAGAGATCGTCCGCGGCGCGAAAGGTGGATCCGGATGTTGCGGAAAGCATAAAATGACCCTGGAAAAGGCGCGTGCTTTGACGAAAGCTGTGGAAGAGCGGGCCAGAGAGATGGGTGTGAATGCTGTGATTGCCGTAGCGGATGCGGGCGGAAATCCCGTCAGCGTGCAGGCGATGGACGGAGCCTATCTGGCGAGCTGGGATGTTGCGCTGCAGAAGTCATATACGGTGGTGGCATTAAAGATGTCCACGGCAAAACTTGCCGAGCTGGCAGCACCGGGCGGGTCTCTGTACGGGATCCAGTTCACGAATCAAGGCAAGATTGTGATATTCGGCGGCGGTGAACCGTTGGAATCTGGCGGGAAGATCGTCGGCGGATTGGGTGTAAGCGGCGGAACTGCGGAACAGGATACGGCGCTTGCTGCGTATGGCAGGCAGGTGTTTAAGGAGGTCGAATGTTGAACGAACAGTCCGTGCAGGACATTGTGAAAGAAGTAATAGCGAAGATGAGCCTCGGAGAGCAGACGCAGACGGGCATGGGTATTTTTACGGACATGAACGAAGCGATTGCGGCTGCAAAGAAAGCGCAGGCAGTGCTTCGCAGGATGTCGATGGATCAGCGTGAAAAGATCATTACGAAGATCCGTCAGAAGATAAACGAAAATGCGGAAACGCTTGCCCGTATGGCTGTGGACGAAACAGGGATGGGCAATGTCGGACATAAAATTCTGAAAAACCGTTTGGTTGCAGAAAAGACGCCGGGTACGGAAGATATCACGACGGTCGCGTGGTCGGGAGACCGCGGTCTGACGCTGATCGAGATGGGACCGTTCGGAGTGATCGGTGCGATCACGCCCTGCACGAATCCGAGTGAAACAGTTCTTTGCAACAGCATCGGGATGATCGCAGGCGGAAACACGGTGGTATTCAATGCGCACCCTGCTGCGATCAAGACGAGCAATTTTGCGGTTCGGCTGGTGAACGAAGCGTGCGTGGAAGCAGGCGGTCCGGAAAATGTGGCATGCTCGCTTGTCAAACCCACCTTGCAGTCGAGCGAGATCATGATGAAGCATAAGGATATTCCGCTGATCGTGGCGACGGGCGGGCCGGGAGTAGTTACGGCAGTGCTTTCGTCGGGAAAACGCGGGATCGGAGCTGGTGCCGGCAATCCTCCGGCGCTTGTGGACGAAACGGCGGACATTCGCAAAGCGGCACAAGACATCGTCAATGGCTGCACATTTGACAACAATCTCCCTTGCATAGCGGAGAAAGAAGTTGTTGTGGTGGACAGCATTGCGGATGAACTGATGAATTACATGATCACGGAACAGGGATGCTATCTGGCAAGCAAAGAAGTGCAGGATAAGCTGGTAGCTACGGTACTGACGCCGAAGGGCTTGAACCGCAAATGTGTGGGCAGAAGCGCAAAAGTTTTGCTCGGCATGGTCGGTGTAGAAGTATCGGATGATATTCGTTGCATTATTTTTGAAGGTGAAAAGGAGCATCCGCTGATTTCGGAAGAGCTGATGATGCCGATTCTGGGTATCGTTCGTGCGAAAGATTTTGACGACGCGGTGGAAAAGGCCGTCTGGTTGGAACACGGCAACCGTCATTCGGCGCATATACATTCCAAAAACGTCGATAATATCACAAAATATGCGAAGGCGATCGATACGGCGATTCTTGTCAAAAACGGGCCGTCCTACGCGGCGATCGGTTTTGGCGGCGAAGGTTTCTGCACGTTTACGATTGCGAGCAGAACGGGTGAAGGCCTGACGTCTGCGGCAACTTTCACGAAGCGCCGTCGTTGTGTCATGAGTGACAGTCTGTGCATCCGCTGATGAAAGGAGATTTAGAGAAAAATGGATATCAACAATAAAAATATTGAAGAAATCGTCAGAAAAGTTCTCGAAGATATGACGGGCGGCGCCAAGAGTGCGGCATCGGCTGCTCCGGCGGCGGTATCTTCGGGCGTAACGGGCGGGGCGATTCCGCAGAAAGCGCGTGTGGCAATGCTGGTTGAAAAAGAGAGATACGAGATCAAAGAATATCCTCTTCCTCCGGTAGGCGATGACGACATCCTCGTAAAAGTAGAGGGATGCGGCATTTGCGGTACGGACGCGCACGAATTTAAGCGTGATCCTTTCAATCTGATTCCTGTCGTGCTCGGGCATGAAGGAACGGGTGAGATCGTCAAGATGGGCAAAAATGTCAAGAAGGACAGCGCGGGCAAAGATTTGAAGGTTGGCGATAAAGTCGTTACCTGCATGATTTTCAAAGATAATCCCGATATCACGATGTTCGATCTGAACAAACAGAATGTAGGCGGGGCGGACGTTTACGGACTTCTTCCCGATGACGACATTCATTTTAACGGCTGGTTCTCGGATTATCTGTTGGTACGCGGCGGAAGCACGATTTTCAACGTAAGTGATCTGGATCTGTCTTCTCGTATCCTGATCGAACCCTGCGCAGTTTTGGTACATGCGGTAGAACGTGCGAAAACCACGGGAATCCTGCGTTTTAACAGCCGGGTAGTCGTGCAAGGCTGCGGCCCGATCGGTCTGATCTGCATAGCGGTTCTGCGTACCATGGGTATTGAGCATATTACCGCAGTGGACGGCGAAGCAAAGCGTCTTGATTTTGCAAAGCAGATGGGAGCGGATAAGACGGTTAACTTCAAAGACTATAAAGGTATTGAGAATCTTGCAAAGGCAGTGGAAGACTCCTTTGACGGACATCTGGCTGATTTTGCATTCCAGTGCACGGGGTCTCCTGTTGCGCATGCAAACATTTATAAATTTGTGCGTAACGGCGGCGGACTTTGCGAACTTGGATTCTTTATCAACGGTGGTGACGCGACGATCAACCCGCATTTCGACATCTGTTCGAAAGAGCTTACGATGGTGGGATCCTGGGTTTACACGCTCCGCGATTATGCGACGACGTTTGATTTCCTCAAACGTGCGAAGGGTATTGGCTTGCCGATGGATAAGCTGATCACGCATACATTCCCGCTGGAACAGATCAATGAAGCGCATCAGACAAATCTCCGCATGGAAGGTCTGAAGATCGCGATCATCAATAAATAAGCAGGTAGATTATGGCACAGGCAGTCGGTATTTTGGAAGTGTTCGGATTGGCGACGGCATTTGTGGCGGCGGATGCAGGCTGCAAAGCGGCAGACGTAACGGTAGAGCATTTCGACAAAAACAAACCAGGCAACGCGGATAAACTTCCCGTGCCGTTGATTGTCTGCATCAAGTTCCGCGGCGATGTTGCGGCGGTGGAAGCGGCAATGGAAGCGGCGGAGAGTGCGGCGGAAGGAATTTCCGGCGTGGTCGATAAATATATCATTGCGAATCCCGAAGAGGGGACGCAGAAAATGTTGAAGCTGAACGCTTTTGATAAAAATTAAAACGGATAAATTTCAGGAGGATAGAAACATGGCAAAGGAAGCATTGGGCATGATCGAGACGAGAGGCCTTGTGGCAGCGATCGAGGCAGCAGATGCAATGGTCAAAGCGGCGGAAGTAACTTTGATCGGAACGGAGAAGATTGGTAGCGGCTTGGTGAGCGTTATGGTGCGCGGCGATGTCGGCGCAGTGAATGCGGCGGTAGAAGCAGGCGCAAATAATGCATCCAGATTGGGTGAGCTGGTAGCGAAGCACGTAATTCCCCGTCCTCATGCAGACGTGGAAAAGATTCTTCCCAAACTGTAATTTGGTGGCAGGCCGGAGGCAACAATGGGCAAAGCACTTGGTTTTATTGAAATATCCGGCGTGACTGCGGCGATCGACGCGCTCGACATCATGTGTAAAACGGCGGATGTCGAACTTGTGACTTGGGAAAGGAAGTTAGGCGGCAGGCTCGTTACTCTGATCGTGAGAGGAAGCGTGTCGGCGGTAACGGAAGCGGTGGAAGCGGCCGCTGCGGGAGCGATCAAAAAGCCTGTGGCGAAAGCGGTGATAGCCAATCCGCATTCCGAAACGGAGCGGCTGGTTGCGCTTTCCGCATCCAGACTTGCAAAGCGGAACGGTAAAGATGTTCCGATGAAACACGATACTTGATTCAAATTTCAAGCGAGCATACGGAAAATCCCGTAAGCAAATAAAAATCAGTAAAATATCTCTGAAGGAGGAGAAAAGAAATGTCACTCGAAGCATTGGGTATGATCGAAACGAGAGGTCTTGTAGCAGCGATCGAAGCAGCGGATGCTATGCTGAAAGCAGCGAACGTTACGCTGATCGGAACGGAAAAGATCGGTAGCGGCTTGGTCAGCGTAATGGTCAGAGGCGATGTCGGCGCGGTGAACGCAGCAGTCGAAGCAGGCGCTAACAATGCGTCCAAGCTTGGCGAACTGGTAGCGAAACACGTGATCCCTCGTCCTCATTCTGACGTCGAGAAGATTCTTCCTACGCTTTCCAAATAATTGCGAGGTAAGGAATCGGGTTGCTTGAATCCGCGCTCCGCCAACTGGCGGAGCGCGGCGAAAAGCGCAAAAGCTGCACCGAAAGCGGTGCGGCATGTTTTGTATACAATTTTTCGGACAATTCAGGAGGATGGCGGCAGTGGAACAGAGTACCATTGAAATGATAACGAGGCTTACGTTGCAGGCGTTGGAACAGCAGCAGAATTCCGGGAGCGGATTTATGGTACCGGTAGGAGTTTCGGCGCGGCATGTACATCTTACGCAGGAACACGTGGAAGAGCTGTTCGGCAAAGGTCATGAACTGCATAAGAAAAAAGATCTTATGGGCGGACAGTTTGCTGCGGAAGAATGTGTAACGATCGTGGGGTTAAAGCTCCGTGCGATTGAAAATGTGCGTGTGCTTGGGCCCTGCCGTAAAAATTCGCAAGTGGAGATTTCCGCAACAGATGCATTGAAACTGGGAGTAAAAGCGCCTATCCGCGAATCGGGCAATATTGCCGGGAGCGCGCCGATCGCACTGGTCGGGCCGAAGGGGGCGATTTATCTGAAAGAAGGGTGCATCATTGCAAAGCGGCACATTCATATGTCGCCGGCGGATGCGGAAGCGGCAGGAGTCAAAGACGGTGATGTCGTATCCGTAAAGGCGGACAACGAGCGCGGAACAGTGTTCAACCATGTACAGATCCGTGTCGACAAGAGCTTCACATTGGAAATGCATCTGGACACAGATGAAGCGAATGCGGCTAAGATTTCGACCGGTTCGACGGTGCGTATACTGTAAAGGCCGGAGGGGTACTGAAATGATCATCGGAAAAGTGGTGGGCAGCGTTGTGTCCACGCGCAAGTGCGAAAATCTTGTCGGGAACAAATTCATGATCGTGGAACCGATCCCGAGTTTAAAAGTAATGAACCGGATCGTGGCGATCGACCAGATCGGGGCAGGTATCGGCGAACTTGTATTGGTGGCGCAGGGCAGCGCGGCGCGCGTCGGATGCGGCATGGACAGAGCGCCGGTAGACGCAGCGATCGTTGGTATTTTGGACGAAGGACAGAATTTGGAGTAATTGCAGACCATGGAAATAAAAGAACTGGCCGCACTTTTGCAGAAGAGCGGCGTAGTCGGAGCGGGCGGTGCAGGCTTTCCTACATACGCAAAACTGGATGCCCGTGCGGAAACGATCATAATGAATTGCGCGGAGTGTGAGCCGTTGCTCAAACTTCACAGGCAATTATTGGAAAAGTATGCGGATGAGATAGTTTCGGTATTCCATCTGGTCATGGAAACCGTGGGAGCGAAGGAAGCGATCATCGGCATTAAAAAGGCATATAAAGCGGCTATAAAGGCACTGGAGGAAGTTCTTCCCAAGTATCCCGGCGTACGTTTGGGACTTTTGGACGAAGTGTATCCTGCCGGTGATGAAGTCGTTCTGATATATGAAGTTACACATAAAGTAGTACGTCCCGGCGGGCTTCCGATCGAGAGCGGTGTCATTGTTTTCAACGTGGAAACGTTGTATAACCTGTATCGCGCAATGCATAAGAATGAACCGGTCGTGGACAAACTTGTGAGCGTCGTTGCGGAGGTAAATCATCCCGTTACGTTGCGCATGCCTTTGGGTTCGACGGTGGAAGAAGCCGTACAGCTTGCGGGCGGTGCAAAGGTAAAGGATCCCGTTTATTTTGTGGGCGGGCCGATGATGGGAAACATTCTTCCCGGAAGTACGCCGATCACAAAGACTACTAACGCGATTCTCGTGTTGCCGCAGAACCATTATCTGGTGGAGCGTAAGCGTGCGAACACGCAGGTCATGTTAAAGAGAGCAGCGGCGAGCTGCTGTCAGTGTTCGATGTGCACGGATTTGTGTCCTCGTCATGCATTGGGACATCCGATCCAGCCGCATCTGTTCATGCGGGCAGCAACCTGTAAAGACGCACAGGATCCGAACATATTCCTTGATACATTTTTCTGTTCGTCCTGCGGCTTGTGCGAGCTGTATTCCTGCTTCCAAGGGCTTTCGCCTCGTTCGCTGATCGCGACATATAAAAATGGTCTGCGTGCGGCGGGTGTCAAAGCACCGCAGGTTCAGGCGGCGCCGGTGCAGCCTTCAAGAGAGCTGCGCAAAGCACCCATGAAGCGTTTGATGGCACGTCTTTATCTCACGAAATACGATGCAGCGGCACCTTTGCAGGATGAGTGCGTAAAGGTCAAGAGTGTAAAAATTCCGTTGCGCCAGCATATCGGAGCACCGGCGGTATGTGCCGTCAAGGCAGGAGATATAGTGGAGCGCGGGCAGGTAATAGCGAATCCTGCGAACGGTTTAAGCGTTGCGATTCATGCATCCATCACGGGCAGAGTCAGAGAAGCGGACGCGAACAGCATAA